>JBEPXU010000204.1:0-4181 GCA_041641735.1 Ectothiorhodospiraceae bacterium | reverse complement strand
AGTGGCGATGAAGCTCAATATGTTCGCTACCCACCCGCCTTTGGAAGAGCGTATCCGACGTATTGAGCCGATGTTTAGCGGTGAACTGCAACGCCATACCGCTGTTGCCGAAGAGAGTGCCGGGGGTGCAGCAATGGGGTTCGCCGGCGGTGAGGCGATCGCGGTTTCTCCCGATTCGGTACGGAAGAGTGTCGGCAATAACGATGAACGCCATCTGGGTTATGCCCGGAGTCTGCTGGAGTCGGTGCCCGAGACCCTAATGACCGATATTCATGACCCGCTCTACGCCCGTGCCGTGGTCTATGCCATGCTTGCAGCGCCAATGGAGCAGTCGGAACAGGTGCTGACCAGAGTGTTGGAGGAAGAAAAAACAGAAGTCATCCAGCGGGCAAGACAACACCTTGATGACTGTCGCGGGCTCGAGCGTGCTGCTCACCTGCCACTTCTTGAATTGGCGATCCCGGCGATTGCCGAGTTGAATGACGATAATGCCGAGCGGTTGCTGGAGTACGCCCAAGCCCTGATCAAAGCGGACGCCCGCGTTACGGTCTTTGAATACGCGGTGTTGTCGCTGCTGGAACATGCCCTTTCCGAGCCACACAAATACAGTGGGAAACGCCCTGACGGTAACATGAGGCGCATGCGTGAAGATTGCGCTGTTGTGCTTTCGTTGCTGGCCTATGCCGGACAGCGCCGTAGCGGTGAAGCAGAGCAGGCCTTTAGCGAAGCGGCAGCTCGTCTGCCGCTGGACAATCTCGGTGCCATTCGTCCGCGAGAGACGATCGCGCTGCCGCAGTTCAGTGAGTCGCTGGAACGACTAAATGGACTCAAGTATCGCTTCAAGGCGGCAATTATCGAGGCCTGCGTGGCGGCAATTTCCGCCGATGGCAAGGTCACTGTGACCGAAGCGGAACTATTGCGCGCTATCGGTGCGAGGCTGGATTGCCCTATTCCACCCCTACTGCCCGATTCCCTCAGTTAGCCATAGAAACACATCAGAGATAGGCGAAGGAGCCCCCGCCATGCGGCCAGTGGGTTATTTCAATGGCAGGTAGACATCCGTTACCTGCTCATGTTCGGCGACATCGGGTACACGTTTTATGTAATGAAAAAAGAGAGGAAAGTCGCGCAACTCCTCTCCGCTTTCAGGGAGCCAGTCCCGATAGAGGTAATAGGCGCTTTCACCGACCTGGTTGGTTGGGCCATGGTGGCGCACGGTAGCACAGCGCCCGGCAGGTATCTTTTTGGTGATAATCCCCTGCGGATTTTCCGGAACAGGGCTGTTAATCTCACCGCAGATATCAAAACGAAAGTCTTCCGACGGTGTGTTTTTCGGGTCGGTGTAGACAATACCGAAGGTGCGACTGCTGGCGTTTGGCGACAAGCCGCTCTGTTTACGCCAGTCAATGAACGTCCTGACCGGTTCAAATACCCGATCCGGTGCACCCTGGTACTCAAGTACGGCGATCAGTGTCTCATCAAAGTCAATAATATTTACGTCCATCGGTATACTCCTTTCTCGTTCAGGTAACTGCATGCGCTCGTTCCAGGGTTGCCATGCTGGATGCTCTCTGAATTGAGAAGGGGTTTGACCAATACATTTCTTGAAGGCGCGGGAGAACGATTCCGGATTTTCAAAACCGGCTTCGAGGCCAATATCGATAATTCTGCGCTGCTGGAAGGCCAGTTGATACGATGCACGGCGCAGGCGCATAAGCTGGATATAGCGGGTCACGCTCATCCCGACGTATTCGGAGAATTGGCGTTGGAAATGGAAGCGGGAAAAGCAGGCCAGTCGGCTCAGTTCCTCAACGGACAGAGCGGTATCGATATTCTTATCAATGTAGTCGAATACCCGATTAAAGCGTTCCACATAGGCCTTTCTCTTTTCGTTCACTTCACCCTCCTCATTCGCAGACCAATTTATCCGCGAGAGGGCATGGGGTCTTGACCGAGCGTGCTCATTATCTCAGCGGTATGCTGGAAGCGATTACCCCTGCCGCAACAGGTTGCGTAAGTCGATCACAGCCGCGTTGGCTCGAGAGATATACGAGGCCATTACCAGGGAGTAGTTTGCGGTGAGGCCGAAGCCACGGCCGTTGAGGATCATCGGGCTGGTGATCGATTGCTGGGTCATCTCCAGTTCACGAATGATCTGCTGCAGGCTAACCAGAGCGTTTTTCTTTTGCAAAACGTCCTTGAAGTCGACCTCAACGGCGTGCAGGAACTCCAGTAATGCCCAGGTCGTACCACGCGCCTCCCAGAATACATCATCGATCTCCATCCAACTTGTCTTTACCGCCATCTGCTGCGGGCGGAACGTGGCATTCCGGGCATCGCTATCCCCGGCAAGATCGGTATTAACCCGCATCTGCTCTACGCTGGCGGAGAGTCGCTGAGAGAGGCTGCCAAGGCGTTTTTCCACCACCGCGAGCCAGTCGGCCAGGTTATCCGCACGGGTATAGAACTGGGCATCCCGCTCGTTCTGATCGTTGAGACGATTGAGGTAACTGTGGAGTGCCTCCAGGCCCTTGCGGTATTCGCCCTCACTGGCGGGGAACATCCAGGAGTCGGAGTCGAAGTTGAACTGGGGTTCGGCCACGGCAAGGTCCTTGTCTTCGACCGACTGGGACTGTGAGCGGCTGAAATCATTACGCAGTACGCGAGCGAGGTCACGTACCTGCACCAATACCCCGAACTCCCAGTTGGGCATGTTGTCCATCACCGAGCCGGGTGGCAGCACGTCATTGGTGAGGTAGCCTCCCGGCTTGTCCAGCAGTGTCTCGGTCACCCGGATAAGCGTTGCGCTGGTCGTGTAGCCACTGACCACGGGTCTGCCCTGGGCATCGGCCATCGCCTTGGCGTTGGCGGCCACATCGAACTGCTCCGGGGTGCGACTCCAGTAGGAGCCGAGAATCGCCAGGGCCAGAGCCAGTGTCACAATCGTCAGGCCACTGGCCCAGAGCCAGCCCCGTTCGCGGATGGTGGATGGGTGGTAGAGCGCGATAAGGCGGCGGGTGCCGCTCACGAGCCGGGTCCAGAAGCCCCGTAGCGCGGCAATGATGCGTTCTCCTGACAATTCAACTCTCCTGTTGTTGTAAGGCTAGGTATGCTAACGAGATGTCTTAAAAAGGATAGACCACAGGCTACAGCTATACAGATGACACTTCTATCATTGGCTTCGATAGGCTGCGGGTATAGATAGTAAATGGGGCCGGTCGCCGATTATTCGAGTCCGGGTGCCGTACGGACTAAAATTGGACATACTTCTGTTTTACGCAAAGAGTCGCTGGGGAATTGCTATATGAACATTGCCGATATTGCCACCAAACGTTACAGCGCAAAAGCCTATGACCCGCATAGGCACATTGGTGCAACACAGATAGAACAGCTCAAGACCTTGCTACGCTTTTCGCCCTCCTCGGTCAATTCCCAGCCCTGGCATTTTGTGATCGTAGAAAGCCATGAGGCGAAGGCGAAGCTTGCCAGGGCCACTACCGCTCCCTATGGCGCTAACGCATCAAAGGTCCTGAATGCCTCCCACGTGGTGGTGTTATGCGCCCGTACCGAACTGGATAACGGCCACCTGGACAGGGTTCTCGCTCAGGAAGAGGCAGACGGGCGCTTTCCCTCTGCCGAGGGTAAGGCGGCGCAGGTAAAGGGGCGCGGTTTCTATGTGAATATGCACCTTAATGAACTGCACGACACGCAGCACTGGATCGAGAAGCAGGTCTATCTGGCCCTGGGTACCCTGTTGCTCGGGGCGGCAGCGATGGGGATAGACGCCACTCCCATCGAGGGGTTTGACCGCGACGTTATGGGTGAGGTGCTTGGTTTGAAAGAGCGTGGCTTAAATGCTGTCGTCCTTGCAGCCCTTGGTTATCACAGCGAAGATGACTTTAATGCAAGCCTGCCGAAATCGCGCCTCCCCTCGGACGAAATCTTTACCCTTATGTAGAAAATGGGTTCTGCCATCCCCATTATACCGTTAGCTGCCAACGGTATGGCGGTAGTGAACCTGTCTTAAGAGAGAATACTTAGCGGAGTGTCGTATGTTTTTCGGAGTCAGCCATGTTGTGGTACCGGTCACGGACCTGGAGCGTAGTGCCAGGATCTGGCGTGATGTTATCGGCTTTGCGGAATCCCACCGTGGTGAGGAGTATGTTGATATCGACTCCGGG
>JBEPXU010000203.1:0-4197 GCA_041641735.1 Ectothiorhodospiraceae bacterium | reverse complement strand
GCCTGATGTACGCCATCGAGGTCGCCTGTGAGATGACCCACGGCAGCCGGGGAGAGAGAGCCGGATGAAACACCACCGTCCCCGCAAACGCTTCGGCCAGAACTTCCTCCACGACCAGGGGGTGATCCGGGGTATCGTCGCGGCGATCCACCCACTGACCGATCAGCACTTGGTGGAGATCGGCCCCGGACTCGGCGCCCTCACTGAGCCATTAATGGCTGCACTGGGTGAGATGGACGTGGTGGAACTCGACCGCGACCTCATTCCTCACCTGCAACAGCAGTTTGCCGACCGCGGTGACCTGCGTATCCACAACACCGACGCCCTGAAGTTCGATTTCTGCTCGCTCCTTAGCGGGAAAACGAATAACAGCGAGCGGCTTCGCGTGGTCGGCAACCTGCCCTATAACATCTCCACGCCGCTGATTTTCCACCTGCTGGGGCAGGCACACTGCATCAAGGATATGCACTTTATGCTGCAAAAAGAGGTGGTGGAAAGACTGGCGGCGACTCCCGGCGGCGGTGATTACGGCCGGTTGAGTGTGATGGTGCAGTATCACTGCCGGGTGGAAAAGCTGTTTAGCGTACCGCCCGGAGCCTTTAACCCGCCACCGAAGGTCCACTCGGCAATCGTCCGCCTCACCCCCTACTCTGAACCGCCCTACCCGGCGAAGGACGCGGCGGTATTCGCCCGCGTGGTGGCCCAGGCCTTCAACCAACGGCGCAAAACGCTGCGCAACAACCTTAAAAAGCTGCTTGATACCAGTACTATTGAGGCCCTGGATATCGATCCGGGCTGCCGCCCGGAGACCCTGCACCTGGAGCAATTCGTGGCACTGGCCAATGCCGTTGCCGAAGTGAACGACTGAATACCCACCTTGCCATGCCAGCCGTACTGACCTGTCACGACATCGACCTTGAGAGCCTGCGCCAGCTACTGGGGCGTTTCGGCCTCAGCCTGGAACAGGTAGCGGATGATGCCCCCATATCCGGGAGCTGGTTCGGCGAACCGGAGGCCGGCATCATCGCCCGCCGTGTCATTGTGCGTGCCGATACACCGGTGCACTCGGCCCTGCACGAGAGCTGCCACCTCATCTGCATGGACGAAACCCGCCGTGCGACCCTGCATACCGATGCCGGCGGTGATTACGACGAAGAAAATGCCGTCAACTACCTTGAGATCACCTTGGCCGGTTACCTCTCCGAAATTGGCCAGTCACGCATCATGCGTGACATGGACAGCTGGGGTTATACCTTTCGCCTCGGTTCGGCACGAGCCTGGTTTGAGGAGGACGCCGAAGATGCCCGCGAATGGCTTATCGAGCATGGCCTGCTTGAGCATTCGGGCGAACCGACCTGGAAATTGCGCCAGTAACCCCCATAGACAGCACAGGGGAGCGTGGTTGATTAAGCCCGCTCCCCTGACTAAGCTCAAACTGACGCTGTAGCTCACCCCTGCACTGTGGCCGCGATGAAATTCGAGTCTATTCACAACTACTATGAACCCCTGGTGTTCGAATACATCATGAACACGCTGGGCAGGGAAGACATGGTGGATCAGGATGTCCTTGAGGATGTCGCCTGCGTGGCATTGAATAAACTGCCATGCCGTTACGTCAGGCATGATAAGGACATGGCCCTGTTTCTCACCACACGTGATCGAGAAAAAATGCAGCAACGCATCAGCGAGGCGGTACTCAGCGCGACACAACAAGTCAGGGAAGGCCGAAAGCCGGCCGCAAAACCCTAAGCCCGCAACCAGAATTAAAAGGAGTGGCGCCGATGGCTGTCCTGCCACATATCTACGAGGCACAAGACACCCTTTATCAGCAGTGTGCTGCACGTATTGTGGAGCTTGCCGTCGAAACCCTCCAGCACCAGCAATACTTCCATATTGCGCTGGCCGGCGGCGAGACACCCCGTGGGCTCTACCAGGAACTGAGTCACCTCAGCAAGGAAGGCTTCCCGGGCTGGGATCGTGTGCGCTTCTACTTCGGTGATGAACGAAGTGTCCCGCCGGAACACCAGGACAGTAACTATCGCATGGTCCGGGAATCCCTGTTTGCCCCCCTCAATATCAGCGACGCGGCGGTATTCCGAATTAATGGCGAGCTGCCGCCCGAAGAGGCAGTCGCACACTACAGCACCCAGCTTGAAAAACTCCCCCAGGAAGAGGGGTATGCCCGTTTCGATCTGGTCCTGCTGGGGATGGGAGCCGATGGACACGTCGCCTCGCTGTTTCCCGGCACTTCGCTGCTAGAGGAGCAGGCCAGTGTCGCCGCGGCCTACGTCGACAAACTCGGGTGCTGGCGTTACAGCCTGACCCTCCCTGTCCTGAACAATGCCCGGCATATCATGCTGCTGGTCAGTGGCGCCAAGAAGGCCGATGTCATCCGGCATATTTTCCATCCCCCCGAAAGCGCCGAGCCCCTTCCGGTGCAACTACTGGATCGTGAAAAGGTGGAGTGGTTCCTGGATGCCGATGCCGCCCGCTTTCTTGATGAGGAGAGTGAAGCTTAAGCATCATGTCAGATACCAGCACCCCGGAGCGGAAAAAAACTCTCCTTGCCGCCGATGTGGGCGGCACGAAAACCCTGCTACACCTGCGCACCCTCGACAGCAAGGGACAAGCCACCCCCATTGCCGAACAACGTTACGCCAGCAGCAGCTTCGACACCCTGGAGTCGATGATCGAACGCTTTTTGAACGAACAGGGAGGCGTACGCCCCGACAGTGCCTGCCTGGCGGTGGCCGGACCGGTCCATGGCGACAGTCGGAAACAGACCGCGAGCCTGACCAACCTCCCGTGGAAACTCGACAGCCGGCAACTGAGCGAGGCGCTGGGGATACCACGCCTGAGACTACTCAACGACTTTCAGGCCATCGGTTATAGTCTGGACGAACTGGGCAGCGACGACCTGGCAACGCTGCATGAACGCCCTACGATTGACGGAGCCCCACGCCTTGTCGTTGGCGCCGGAACCGGCCTCGGTGTTTGCACTCTCTTCCCCGACAGCGGCCACTACATCAGCCACGCCTCGGAGGGTGGCCATATCGCCTTTGCCCCGGCCGATGCGCAGCAGGCCGAACTGTTGCAGTTTCTGCAGCCGGAGTATGGGCGCGTCTCATACGAGCGACTGGTCTCCGGCGCCGGACTGGTGAATATTTATCGCTACCTGTTACAGCAACATCCCCCGGACGAACCACCGGTATTGACGCAGCCGGATCCGGCCGCCGCTATCGGTGGCTATGCCCTGGAGGGGAGCCACGCTCTGGCCACGCAAGCGGTCAGCCTCTTTAGCCGTATTTACGGTGCCTTTGCCGGTGACCTGGCGCTGGCCACCCTGCCCGCCGGTGGCGTCTACATCGCCGGCGGCATTGCACCGAAACTGCTCCCCTGTCTGCAGGATGGCAGCTTCATCGACGCCTTTTTCGACAAGGGGCGCATGCGCGAACTCGTGCAGAGCTTCCCTGTAAAAGTAATTACCAACCCCCATTCTGGCCTACTGGGCGCGGCGCACTATGCCGCGCGCCTCTAATGGAGACCCCGATGACCGATCAGCTGGCGAATCAAATCGATATCGACGTCGAGACCCACTACATCGAAGAACAGTCGCTCCCGACGGAGAACCGCTATGTCTTTGCCTACACCATTACCATCCGCAACAATGGCGAGCAGCCGGCCAAGCTGCTGAATCGGCACTGGATTATTACCGACGGCGATGGCAATACGCAGGAGGTGCGCGGCGAGGGGGTTGTCGGCGAACAGCCGCATATCGGCCCCGGTGACTACTTTCGTTATACCAGCGGCACCGTACTGGACACCCCTGTTGGCACCATGGAAGGGAGTTATCACATGCTTGCCGATGATGGCACCGAATTCGAGGCCACCATCCCGGTATTCACCCTCTCACTGCCCCACACCCTGCACTAGCCGTTGAGGAGCACTCCTGCCTTTTACCTGCTACCAAAGCTGATACCATAACCGCAGGTTAGCAACACGACGGACAAGCGTTATGGCCACCTACGCCATTGGTGATATTCAGGGCTGCTTCGATGAGCTTCAGCAACTGCTGGAGAAGGTGAGTTTCAACCCGGCACACGACCGGATCTGGTTTACCGGCGACCTGGTCAACCGCGGTCCCAAGTCACTGGAGACATTGCGCTTCGTCCGTGGCCTGGGTGATGCCGCCATCAC
>JBEPXU010000202.1:0-4274 GCA_041641735.1 Ectothiorhodospiraceae bacterium | reverse complement strand
CAGGTCGGCGGTGATGATGGTCGCCGGGCAGACGAAGCCGCCCAGGCTGGGGCCGTCCGGGCCCAGGATCACCGGCATGTCGCCGGTGAAGTCGATGGTGCCGATGGCGTAGGCGTTGTCGTGGATATTGGACGGATGAAGGCCTGCTTCACCGCCGTCGCTTCGCGCCCATTTCGGTTTCGGGCCGATAAGGCGAACACCGGTACGGGAGGAGTTGTAGTGCACCTCCCAGTCAGTGGCGAAGAAGGTTTCGATATCGCCGTCGGTGAAGAAGTCGGGCGCACCGTGCGGCCCGTACATCACGTGGATATCCCAGTGCTTCTCATAGGTAGGAATCAGTTGCTGCGGTGCCGCCGCACAGGTCTCATCCAGCGTAAACTCACCGTTTAACCGAAGCACATCACCAATCTGCAGCGCACGTCCGGCGTGGCCGCCGAACTGCCCCAAGGTGAAGGTCGACTTGCTGCCCATATAGTCAGGGACATCGAGCCCGCCCTTCATCGCCAGATAGGTGCGCGAGCCGCTGCCCTGAATGCCGCGCATCTTCAACACGCTTCCCGCCTTGACCGCGATCGGTTGCCAGTAGTGCACCGGCTCGCCGTCGAGCTCCGCCTTCATTGTCGCACCGGTGAGGGCAATCACCGCATCGACATTGAACTTCAACGTCGGTCCGGTAATGGTCAGTTCCAGCGCCGCGGTGCCTTCCCCGTTACCGACGATACGATTGGCCAAACGAAGCGCCAGGTGATCCATCGGTCCCGAAGGCGGTACGCCAATATCCCAGTAGCCGGTACGGCCGGGGTAGTCCTGCACCATCGACTGGGTGCCGGGTGAGAGCACCTCCACTGTCGCCGGTTTGTACTCCACCTTGTCGAGGTAGCGGGTGTAGTGCTCACCGTCGATGAATACCGGATCGGCCAGGATCTGTTTCAGGTAGGCCAGGTTGGTCTCGATACCGGAGAGCGCCGTTTTTTCCAGTGCCGCCAGCAGTCGTTCACGTGCCGCCTCGCGCGCATCTCCCTTGACGATCACCTTGGCGATCATCGGGTCGTAATAGGGCGGTACGTTACTGCCCGCCTCGACCCAGGTATCGACACGCACCTCGTCATCGAAAGCCACTTCACTCAGCAAGCCGCTGCTGGGCTGGAAATTCTTGCCCGGGTCCTCGGCATAGAGACGGACCTGAATGGAACTGCCGGACGGACTGTGTTGGTAGCTATTGATGAAGTCGTTTTCACCAGCGGCGAGCCGTACCATCCACTCGACCAGGTCGACACCGGTCACCTCCTCGGTGACGCCGTGCTCCACCTGCAGTCGGGTATTCACTTCCAGGAAATAAAACTCATGGCTTTTGGTATCGTAGACATACTCCACCGTACCGGCGGAGCGATAGTTCACCGCCTCACCGAGACGGACCGCCGCCGCCATCAACTGTTCACGCTGGGCATCGGAGAGTCCCGGTGCCGGCGTCTCCTCGATTACCTTCTGGTTGCGTCGCTGTACCGAGCAGTCGCGCTCACCCAGAGCCACCACCTTGCCCTCGCCGTCACCGAAGATCTGCACCTCGATGTGTCGGGCATACTCCACATACTTCTCAAGGAAAATTCCGCCCTGGGAGAAGTTGTTCTGCGATAAACGCTCAACAGAGTGGAAGGCCTCGGTCAATTCGACCTCATCCCAGCAAAGCTGCATACCGATCCCGCCACCGCCGGCGGTACTCTTCAGCATTACCGGGTAACCGATGCGCAGCGCCTCTTTCTGTGCATGCGCCACATCATCCAACAGGCCGGTACCCGGCAACAGAGGCACCTCATTCACCTGCGCCAGATGACGGGCAGTGTGCTTGAGGCCGAATTCGCGCATCTGCTGCGGCGTCGGGCCGATAAAGGCGATACTCGCCGCATCGCAGGCCTCGGCAAACTCGGCGTTCTCACTGAGGAAGCCATAACCGGGATGGATCGCCTCGACGCCGATCTCCTTTGCCAGTCGCAGGATCTTTTCATGATCCAGATAACTTTCGGAGGCCGGTGCCGGTCCGACACAGATCGCCTCATCCGCCTGCAATACATGAGCCGAGTGCTTGTCCGCCTCAGAATAGACGGCCACCGACTTCACCCCGAGCTTTTTCAGGGTGCGGATAATGCGGCAGGCGATGGCACCGCGATTGGCAATCAAGACCTTGTTGAACATATTTTCGTTCCTAGAAAAAAGCTGCTTTGTTTGATAAAGGCTCTTCACCGCAAAGGCGCAAAGAACGCAAAGGAAATAATCAATTCGTGCTTACCTGTTATTCCTGCGAAAACAGTAAATCCAGAAGTTAGAGATTCGTAATGGATTCCGAACTACGCATAAATGATGCGTTTAAACATATAGTCTTTCTTTCCGCCTTTGCGCCTTTGCGGTGAAACAGTCATTCATCCCATACGATCAACTCGACCGGGGTCGGGTTGTAGGCGTTGCAGGGGTTATTCAATTGCGGGCAGTTGGAGATGAGGACGATGGTGTCCATCTCAGCACGCATCTCGACGTACTTGCCGGCATCGGAGATCCCGTCCTCGAAGGTGAGCTTGCCGTCCGGCGTGACCGGGACGTTCATAAAGAAGTTGACGTTGCTCACCAGGTCGCGCTTGTCCAGTTCGTCCGCTTCCCAATTGGCCAGGGCCAGAAGATAGTTGTCGCGGCAGTTGTGCATCGGCTTTTTATCCAGTGCATAACGCACGGTGTTGCTCTCTGCGGCACAGGCTCCACCCAGGGTGTCGTGGCGACCACAGGTGTCGGCGACGATGGTCAGCATTACGTTGCCTGCATCGGTGAGCAGTTTGGAGCCGGTGGTGAGATAGATGTTGCCCTGTGCACGAATGGTATCGTTAGCGCTGTAGCGCTCGGTCGGGTCATTGGCGTTGTAGAAGATGGTATCGACCGCCTGGTTGCCCTTGAGGTCGAGCATGCGCAACACCTGCCCCTTCTTGATTACACGCATCCACGGCTCGCCGGCCGGCAACACGGAACGCCAGGAGGCCTTGGCCGGATCGCGCGGACTCTCTACCAGTTTCTGGCTACTCATGATCATTACCTCCTAGCGAAACCATAGTTCAGTGTTGTGAAAACCGCGCACATTCTCAGGACGGAAATTGCGGCAGTAATCGTCCTCTGCGACCTCACCCGAGTGCCATGCAGACAGCTGTACCGGTTGCGGGTTGTATTGCCCGGACGGCGCCAGCGGATGCGGCGCGGTGGAGAGCACCACCAGGGTGTTCATCTCCGCCCTTAACTCAATATAATCGCCGGCCTTCGAATTACCCTCGACGAAATTCATGTCGCCCTCGTCGTCGACTTCCACCTTGCTAAACAGGTTCATGTTCGACACCAGATCGCGGCGACCCAGGCCCCACTTTCCCATCTCGATCAGCAGGCTGTCGCGACCGTTCTTGAAATAGGCATTGCGCAGTTCCTCATAACGCCCTTCACCATAGTTCTCATGGATAATGTGGGCACTGGAGAGCCCGCAGATGGTGTCGTGCCAGCCGCAGGTATCCTCGGTGACCGACATCAGCACCCGGCCCATATCGGAGTAGCAGACAAAGCCCTTCGTCAGGAACGCCGTCTGCTGGGCCTTGAGGGTATCGGCCATGTTGTAGCGCTCGCTCTTCTCCTCCTGATTGAAAAGCAGGGCGGAGACGTTGGCGCCACCGTTAATATCGGTAATACGCAGGGTGTTGCCTCGGCGAATCACACCGGACCAGTGGGCGCCGCCAGGGATGAACTCCTCCCACAGCAGCTTGGCCGGATCAATCGCCTTGGCCTGGGTTGCTTCACTCATGGGTTGTTTCTCCTCGTTAACTGTCAGCCTGAAACGCATTAATACGAAATTGCGTTTTGGTAATACTGGTAACTATGGCAAGTTGCGTGCCATACGCGGAATCACGGCATACAGGAGTTTAGCCACGGGGTTGGCTCAAACAGTGCACCACTGCGGTGTAACCACCGAAATGGATGCACGGCTTTGGTGCCATCACACTAACTCGACACGCCGCTTGCCATTAGGCACATGCAGTTGCGGCATCAGGGTGGTGTTGAGCTGCAGCTCACCGGAGATCACACCGCGATTGGTAATCATCTTGTCCGCCAGCAACTGCAGTTCTGCCGCCGGCCCCTGAACCAGGATCACCTCCAGGGTTTGCGAATGCATCAGGTGTACATGCAACGAGCTGATAACGGCACTGATATGCTCATGTTGCAGGTCCGCTAAGGTCTTTTGCAGTTTTGGGGTGGAG
>JBEPXU010000201.1:0-4312 GCA_041641735.1 Ectothiorhodospiraceae bacterium | reverse complement strand
CGAGACTGGATAGCCTGGTGTATGCCGCGAGTGCCGAGGATGCTGCACGAGCGGGATTTGATGATGTGTTAATTCGGGAAGAGTTGCAACGGCCGCAACAGGAACGGCGTCTTACCATGCGAATGGCTCTGCAAACCGAGGCTCAGTCCGTTTTTGATTTGTGGGCATCGCTGGAGGATAAGGTCGAATACTGAGCTGGTCTTCTGCCAATCAACGGGGCAGTTAAGGGGATTCGGTTGTCGTTGTTTACGTGAGACTTGGGCGGGGAAGGTGATTCCTCCGCCCGGTTCTGAATGCCTTACTGTGCGTCAAACTGCTGGCCGGTCTCGTTTTTGCTGTCCGGACCGATGAGATACAAGTAGGTCGCCAGGATATCTTCAGGTTTGGGTAGTGTGTTCGGGTCCTCACCCGGATAGGCCTTGGCGCGCATTCTTGTGCGGGTTGCTCCCGGATTGAGGCTATTGATACGAATATTGGTATTGACCTCTACCTCATCGGCCCAGATTTGCATCATATTCTCGGTAGCCGCCTTGGAAATGCCGTAGGCCCCCCAGTAGGCACGTCCTTTTCGCCCGACACTTGAGCTGGTAAAGACCACGGATGCATCCTCGGACTTGTTGAGCAGACCCAGGCAGGCACGTGTCATCAGATAGGGGGCATTGAGATTCACCTGCATGACCTTACCCCACTGCTCCAGATCGTATTGCCCGAGGGGTGTCAGGGTACCGAGCAGGGAGGCGTTATGCAGCAGACCATCCAACCGACCAAACTCCTTCTCAATGGTATTCGCCAGGTCAAGGTAGTCCTTGGGGGCAGCCCCTTCGAGATTCATCGGATAGATTGCCGGTTGAGGGTGCCCGGCGGCTTCAATGGCATCGTAAACCTCTTCCAGCTTGCGCGTGGTGCGCCCAAGCAGGATAACGGTGGCACCATGGGCAGCAAAACTTTTTGCGGCTGCAGCACCGATACCGTCGCCGGCACCGGTGACGAGGATAATACGGTCTTTGAGCAAATCAGGGCTGGCCTGATAATTTTTTTTTGAAACGGGCATGCTGGACTCTCGTTCTTGACTCATTGTGTGTGTTGCCGCCGTTCGATGATGCGGCGTGCACATTGTACCCCACTCCGTACTGCTCCTTCGAGCGTGGCAGGATAACCGGTTGCGGTATAGTCGCCGGCCAGCCACAGACCATCGAGCGAGGTGGCATTGTCAGGACGGAGCGCTTCAATACCCTTGCGGCACTCGAAAGTGGCCCGTTTTTCCCGAATTACCAGGTAGCGCTCAGCAGCGATGGGCCAATCCGGGAGGTGGGTGACCAATTCCTTCTGAATCTGAGCCGCCAGCTGGTCTTTATTCCATTTTGTGTGCTCTCCCTCCGCACTGACGACTACGGCATACCATCCTGGCTGTGTGCAGGCTCGGCGATCGAAGATCCACTGGGCCGTGGTCCCGCTGATGCCCATCATGGGAAGGGGCAGGGGAGAGGCATTGGGATAATAGAGGTAGATGGTTGCAATAGGCTGGCTACCCAGCTCGCTGAGTGTTTTGGCCAGCGTCATTGTGTCAGGCAGTGGCGCAAGCAGTCGACTTGCGCCTTCCGCCGAGGTAGCGAGTACGACATCGGGTGCTGAAAGCTTTTCTCCTCCTGCGGTCATCGCGCTGATCTGACGGTCATTTTCCGTGATGCCGGTGACCCGGCAATTCAGTTCTACGCGATTATGGTGATTCTGCAGAAGCTTTTTCGCTGCTGTTTCGCAGAAAAGCTCACCCAATGGCACCCGTGGGATAAGAAGATCGGAATCCTCCCTTTGGTGAGTGAAGCTATCCTTCAGCACACGCAGGAAAACCTTCGCTGATGCCTTATGTATTGGTGTATTGAGAGTGGCCAGGCAGAGGGGCTCCCAGAAACGCTTTATTAGGTCCGAGCCCTGTTTGTGGGAGGCGAGCAATGCCTCGACTGTGATGTCGCCATTAATGTCATAACCGCTTAGTGCAAGGGCCAGACTCATATTTAGTGCCCGCAGTTTGTCCCCAAGTCGGATGCCCTTGGCACTCAGCAGCCCCCAGAGAAGATGCAGCGGGGCAGGGAGCATAGGAGAGGCAAGGTCGAGGGGGGACTCCCGGTCCAGCACTCGTAGCTGGAGTCTCTGCCTGAGTAGTACCTTCTCCTCACGCAGGCCGATCAGGGTGAGCAATCGGAGTATCTCTCGGTAGGCGCCGATTAACAGGTGCTGGCCATTGTCAAAGAGTTCACCGCCGATTTCCACCGAGCGGGCACGTCCCCCCGGTCGTTTTGCGGATTCGAGTAAGGTGACAGGGATGTTGTGGCGATCGAGTTCCAGCGCAGCGGCCATACCTGCCCAGCCACCGCCGATGATCAGCACAGGCTCCGGAGGCTTCATGATTTTTCACTGAGATGCTTCAATTGGTGCTGATAGGTGCGGGCACGCTTTTTCTCACTGCGATAGCAACGCCATGCCAGCCAGAGCTTCTTCCATGCCGGCAGGCTGACGCGCCGCTTCAGTACCGGATAATTATCGGTCACTATTTGTTGCAGGATGCGACGGTATATCGCCGCCATAATAATCCCGCTGCGCTGGGCATGGCGGTCGGCCTCGGGAAGTTTGGCAAAGGCCTTTTCGTAGAAGGACTCAGCCCGTTCGGCCTGCAACGCAAAGAGGGAACGGGTCCCATCATGGACTTCACCCTGGAGCAGCTGTTCCGGGGTGACGTTAAAACGTGCCATCTCATCGGCGGGAAGGTAGATGCGCCCGCGCTGGGCATCCTCTTTGACATCGCGCAGGATATTGGTGAGTTGGAAGGCCATACCCAGGTCGTGGGCGTATTTGAGGGTCTTGCGATCCGAGTGACCGAATATTTCCGCAGAGAGCAGTCCTACAACCGATGCAGCCCGGTAGCAGTAGAGAGAGAGCTCTGAAAAATCCGCATAACGGGTATTGTCCAGGTCCATCTCCATACCGTCGATGATTTCCAGGAAGTACTCCTGTGGCATATTGTAAAGCGCTATCAATGGCTTCAGTGCCCGGGTGACAGGGTGTTGCGGGGTACCGTGAAACAGGTTGCCGATCTCCTGCCTCCACCAGTTCAGGGTTGTTCGCGCAACATGTGGATCGTGGCACTCATCTACCACATCATCTACCTCACGGCAGAATGCATAGAGAGCGGTGATGGCCCGCCGCTTCTCCGCCGGAAGAAAGAGAAAGCTGTAGTAGAAGCTGGAACCGCTGCGCTGCGTCCGGTCCTGGCAATATTCGTCAGGGGTCATCAGGATTATTATGTGTCTGTCATTCGTGATGGGCTAAAGGTATCATACCGCGTTTCAATTTTGTGTATTGCGGAAGGGGAACAGCATCGATGACGCTCAAAAGCAGCGACGTGGTCTGGCATCATGCGACGGTGACCAGGGAAAGGCGGGAGACCCTTAACGGGCATCGGGGGGCGATTCTGTGGTTTACCGGGCTTTCAGGTGCCGGCAAGTCCACGGTGGCCCATGCTCTGGAGGAGCGCCTCCACATGATGGGGTGTCGGACCTTTGTCTTTGATGGAGACAACGTCCGTCACGGTCTGTGCGGTGACCTGGGGTTTTCCATTGAGGATCGTACCGAAAATATCCGCCGTGTGGGTGAAATGGTCAAGCTGTTCCTCGATGCTGGGGTGATCTCCCTGACAGCCTTTATTTCTCCTTTGCGTAGTGATCGCCGCCGTGTTCGTCAGCTGGTGGGTGAAGGGGACTTCATTGAGGTCTATTGCCGCTGTAGCCTCGATACCTGTGAGGCCAGGGATGTGAAGGGGCTCTATAAAAAGGCGCGTGCAGGGGAAATTAGCAACTTTACCGGAATCTCATCACCTTATGAGGAGCCGGAGCAGCCTGAAGTGACTATCGATACCGATAAACTGACGATCGATGATAGTGTCGATCAGTTAATTGAGTACCTCAGGGAGAGAAAGGTGCTGCCTGAGCGCTAAGGTGACGCCGTTTGCGTAGCGCACGGAAGACGATGCGCAGATAATCCGTTTTTTTCAGGCGCGGGCGTGAGAAAACCTCATCGCCCTGCGCGGATAGCTTTTCCAGTACTGCCAGTCCACCCTCGATTATCAGTCGTATCTCAAGGCCGAAGCGCCCGTGAAGCCCTGTGCCAAGGCGAGCCCCCTGCAACATCATTGCTGTGATTTGTTCTCGCTGGCTGGCAAGAAGGCGTTGTAGCGGCATGCCTGCATGCTGTGCGGCAATATCACTTTCCGTTACACCGTATCGATCCATTTCGTCTTGAGGGAGGTAGATGCGGTTGT
>JBEPXU010000200.1:0-4324 GCA_041641735.1 Ectothiorhodospiraceae bacterium | reverse complement strand
GGGTTTCTTTGAGATGGTGCCGAAGGCCGGACTCGAACCGGCACGGGTTTCCCCACTACCCCCTCAAGATAGCGTGTCTACCAATTCCACCACTTCGGCGAGAGAAATTATTGTTCCTTGTTGGCGTCTGCAGCCGGAGTCGTACCCGCTTTCGGGACGTCTGTCTCTGCTGGTGCAGAGGGTGCTGCCGGAACGGACGGCATATCTTCTGCAACTGGCGCCTCGGAGTCAACCTTTTCTACAGCGGATTCGGTCACACTCTTGCGCGAGACACTTTGATTCGCGAAATAGGCAAGGCTCAAGCTGGTGATGAAGAAGATCGTCGCCAGAATACCCGTTGCTCGCGTCAAAAATGAAGCAGAACCCTGGCTACCGAATACCGTCGATGAAGCACCGCTGCCAAAGGCTGCGCCCATATCGGCACCTTTGCCCTGCTGCAACAGGATCAAAGCCACCAGTGAAACGGCAGCCAGCATATGAACGATTAGAATTACTGTTTCCATTTAGTCCTATCCAAACCTGCGTTAACCGGCGGCGCGACAAATTGTCAGGAAATCTTCCGCCTTAAGGGATGCTCCGCCAATCAGGCCGCCATCGATATCTTCCTGGGCGAGCAAATCAGCGGCATTTCCAGCATTCATACTTCCGCCGTAAAGAATCTGTACCTTTTCGGCAACCGCAGCGTCCTGCGCGGCGAGTTGCTCACGAATAAACTTGTGCACTTCCTGGGCCTGCTCGGGGCTAGCGGTCTTGCCCGTGCCAATAGCCCAGACAGGCTCATAGGCGATAACGCCATCTGCCAGGGCAGTAATACCCTCCAGATCGATAAGCGCCTGAATCTGGCGTGCGACCACATCGTTCGTAATTCCACCCTCACGCTCTTCCAGGGTCTCACCGATGCAGAAGATGGGCTTGAGGCCGGCAGCGCGGGCAACAGCGTATTTTTTAGCCACCAGCGCATCGTCCTCTCCGTAGAGGGTACGGCGCTCGGAGTGGCCGACGATGACATACTTGCAACCGAAGTCGTTAATCATCGAGGCCGAGGTCTCGCCGGTAAAGGCGCCCTTCTCCTCGGTACTGAGATTCTGTGCACCCCAGGCGATGGGGGTACCGCTCAGTTGGGACTCGACGTCACCGAGATAGACAAACGGGGCACAAACAGCCACTTCAGAGGACTCGACGTCACCGATGCCCTTCTTGATACCATCCAACAACTCTTTAATGCTGGCCTTGGAGCCGTTCATTTTCCAGTTACCAGCAACGAGCTTCTGTCGCATTGCACCTTCCCCGCTTTTCTGTCCGTGTTCAAGTAATTGAAATCAGGCGCGAAGCTTACCGGGATGCGGCCGATAAATCAATGCGAATGCCGCGCTCCAGGCCACGATCCGGCTGCACCCACTATCCGACCAGTCTCTCAACCGTGTCAGCCAGTTGGCGGGCTACCTCGTCAACCAATTTGCCATCTTTGCCTTCGACCATGACGCGTATCAGCGGTTCAGTGCCGGAGGGTCTCAACAGCACCCGGCCCTTCTCCCCCAGCATCTCCTCGGCGCGTGAAACCGCCTCGGCAACCTCCGGCCTGCCGACAACGTCACCTTTTTGCTTCAGCTTCACGTTGATGAGAGTCTGTGGGTATTTGGACATCCCTCGCTTCAGCGCCTGCAGGGATTTTCCCTGCTCGACCATGGCGCGAAGCACCTGCAGGGCGGAGATAATGCCATCGCCTGTGGTAGTGCAATCAAGGCAGATCAAATGGCCAGAGCCCTCGCCGCCGAGGCTCCAGCCATGCTCACGCATCTTCTCCATGACGTAGCGGTCACCGACCTTGGCGCGCTCGAAGGCGATACCCTGCTGTTGCAACGCCCGCTCCATGCCGAGGTTGGTCATCAACGTACCCACCACACCAGGAAGATTTCCCTGGGCATGGTTGGCGGCGGCAATGATGTATAACAACTCATCGCCATCGACCAGTTCGCCCTCGTGATCCACCATCAATACCCGATCACCATCGCCGTCGAAGGCGATTCCAAGATCGGCCCCTTGTACCAGGACAGCTTCCTGCAGCAGCTGCGGATGGGTCGAGCCGCAATTGACGTTGATGTTCAGGCCGTCCGGCTCGTCGGCCATGGTCACCACCTTGGCTCCCAACTCACGAAATACGCTGGCCGCGACGTGATAGGTGGCGCCGTTGGCGCAGTCGACCACAATATTGAGCCCCTTGAGATCGAGGGCGTTGGGAAAACTGCTCTTACAAAATTCGATATAACGACCGGGCGCATCCACCACGCGGCGCGCCTTGCCCAGAGAAGCCGCTGGAGCCATCTCTATCGGCTTGTCCAGTTCCGCCTCAATAGCCAGTTCCACCTCATCAGGCAGTTTGGTGCCATCGCCGGAAAAGAACTTGATGCCGTTATCTTCAAATGGATTGTGCGAAGCACTGATCACGATACCGGCATCGGCGTGCAGGGTACGGGTCAGATACGCGATGGCCGGGGTAGGCATGGGCCCGAGTAGCAATACATCGACACCGGCGGCGGAAAGCCCCGCCTCGAGCGCCGATTCAAACATGTAACCGGAGATACGGGTATCCTTGCCAATTACGACCTTGCCCGAATCGCCCTTTGTCAGTACC
Organism: Ectothiorhodospiraceae bacterium; assembly: GCA_041641735.1. Taxonomy (GTDB): domain Bacteria; phylum Pseudomonadota; class Gammaproteobacteria; order Thiohalomonadales; family Thiohalomonadaceae; genus JAPHTQ01. The sequence continues at coordinate 1,692 of JBEPXU010000200.1, read as the reverse complement.
CGGCCGACGGCCCAGCCCAGCTTCAGCACAAACTCCGGAGTAATGGGAAACTCCCCTACCTTGCCTCGTATACCGTCAGTGCCAAAATATTTTCGCCCCACATTCTCCCCCAAGCGTAAACTGTTATAACTCAATAATTTGTTCGACTCGTCAACGCTTTCAGAGGGCTGCGCTAACCGCATCGGCAACCCTTACTGCATCGACCGTTGCCTTGACATCGTGGGCCCGAATCAGCCTGGCACCCTGCCATGCGGCCAGCGTTGCCACGGCAATACTGCCGAACAGGCGTTTGTCGACCGGTTCATCCAGAATCGTGCCAATCATGGACTTACGTGACATCCCTACCAGCACGGGCAATCCCTCTTCTGCCAGCACATTCAGATGTTTTAACAGGCTGAGGTTATGTTCCAGCGTCTTGCCAAAACCAAAACCCGGGTCAAGCAACAGCCGTTCACGGGCAATGCCTGCATCGACAGAACGCACCACCTGCTCCCGCAGGAAGGTAACCACATCGCCGACCACCTCATCATAACGGGGCGACTGCTGCATGGTCCTTGGCTTTCCCTGCATATGCATGAGACAAACCGGAACATCCAGTGATGCGGCCGCCTCCAGAGCCCCCTCCTGACGCAGGGCGTAGACATCATTAATCATGCCCGCACCGGCCTCAACGGCCGCATGCATGACCTCCGGCTTGCTGGTATCGACAGAGATTGGCACCGGAATCTCAGGAGCCAGGGCCTCGATCACCGGGACGACCCGTTGTATCTCTTCCTCAACGGTTACCGCCTTGGCACCGGGCCGAGTGGATTCACCACCCACATCGATCAGCGCCACCCCCTCCTGCACCATTCGCAGGGCCTGAGCGGTCGCCTGCTCCTTTCCCAGAAAACGACCGCCATCGGAGAAGGAGTCCGGAGTAATATTAAGTACCCCCATAACACGGGTATGGGAGAGATCGAGAGATTTTCCGCCGCAATCGAGAATCATGGCCGGATTATAAAGGTATCGGCAGGTAGGTAACAGGCTTCAGGTCACACCTGGTGACATCAGATAATTTCCAACTAACACCACCAACCAAGCGAAAACGCCCCGCTAAAGCGGGGCGTTTTCTGGCAAAGTACTTTAATTAATGCTGGCCTGCCGGGTCTCCAACCGGGCCACCATCCGTCTTGCCTCTGTCACTGCTGGCAGCGGAGCCGCTGTCAGAGGGCGGCGTCTGATCACTCCAGTCCTTTGGCGGACGTGGATCCTTGCCGGACATAATATCGTCGATCTGATCCTTATCGATGGTCTCGTATTTCATCAGGGCGTCCGCCATCAGATGCAAGCGGTCCTTCTTCTCTTCGAGGATACTCTGTGCCCGCTCGTAGTTCCGATCAATGAAGGAGCGGATCTCCTCATCGATAATATGGGCCGTCTCATCGGAGACATTCTTATGCTGAGTTACCGAGTGGCCAAGGAACACCTCGCCCTCATCCTCGGAGTAGGTCAAAGGACCGAGTTTGTTGGACAGGCCCCAACGGGTCACCATGTTACGCGCCATCTCTGTAGCACGCTGAATATCGTTGGAAGCACCCGTAGTGACCTTCTCCGGACCGAATATCAGCTCCTCGGCGATACGTCCACCAAAGAGACTGGATATCTGGCTCTCCAGGCGCTGCTTGGAGTAGCTGTAGCGATCTTCTTCCG
>JBEPXU010000199.1:0-4345 GCA_041641735.1 Ectothiorhodospiraceae bacterium | reverse complement strand
AGCTTCAGCTTGGGAAAACGTTTTTTCAGCGCCGGCATGATCTGCGGCAGCAGGTACGGCGCCAGGGTCGGGATCAAGCCCAGCTGCAGCTCCCCGGCCATCGGGTCGTGGAAGCTGTGCGCAATGTCCTCGACGCTGCGGGCCGCCGCCAACACCTGGCGTGCCTGGTCCGCGACCGCCTTACCCACATCGGTCATCACCACCTGGCGGGTAGTGCGCTCGATGAGCTGTATCCCCAGGCGCTCCTCCAGTTTCTTTAATTGCCCACTCAGAGTAGGCTGACTGACGAAGCAGCGCTCGGCGGCGCGATGGAAGTGACGCTCTTCGTCCACCGCCACCAGGTATTCCAGATCCCGCAGGTTCATCGCCATGGAATGAGGCCCTCGAACAATGATTCGTATTGCCTATCAATATAATCGAAATAAACGATTTCATCTATGTAATGGATTTCCCCATACTGGCCACGTGTTCAGACAACAGCACTGCCGCTGATAGATTCAACTGACGATAAGGAGACAATCATATGTTGCAGAGCAAAGAAGGACAGAAGATTCCGAACGTTGTATTCCGTACCCGCGAGGACAACGACTGGCGCGATATCAGCACCGACGAGCTGTTCAAGGGCAAGACCGTGGTGGTCTTCTCCCTGCCGGGCGCCTTCACCCCCACCTGCTCCTCCACCCACCTGCCGCGCTACAACGAGCTGGCCGGTGTGTTCAAGGACAACGGCGTGGACGACATCATCTGCATGTCGGTTAACGACGCCTTCGTCATGAACGCGTGGAAAGAGGACCAGGAGGCGGAGAACGTCACCCTGATCCCCGACGGCAACGGCGAGTTCAGCGAGGGCATGGGCATGCTGGTGGACAAGTCCGACCTGGGCTTCGGCAAGCGCTCCTGGCGCTACTCCATGCTGGTCAAGGACGGCGTGGTCGAGAAGCAGTTCATCGAGCCGGAGAAGCCGGGCGACCCCTTCGAGGTCTCCGACGCCGACACCATGCTCAACCACATCAACCCCAATGCGCAGAAACCTGTGCCGGTGAGCATCATCACCAAGCCCGGCTGCCCATTCTGCGCCAAGGCCAAGGAGATGCTGGAAGCCAAGGGCATGGGCTATGAGGAGATCAGTCTCGGCCACGATGCCACCCTGCGCTCACTGCGCGCCATCACCGGCCGCGACACCGTGCCGCAGGTCTTCATCGACGGCAAGCACATCGGTGGCTCCGAGGAGTTGGAGAAGCACCTGGCCTAAGCAATACCGGGCCTGAACGGAAAAACGGGGCCTCGGCCCCGTTTTTTATGGCCCTACGACTTCTGTTTTTGAACTTCCTCAACCGTGACCTGTCCTGTATTTCGTTAACTGAGCAATGAAGTCCAACGCAGAAATAGGTTATTGTGTGGATACACGCTCATACAGCCACATGATTTTATTTGCGGATATACGATGAAAAACAGACTTCTACGCCTATTGCTGGCGCTTTCACTGGCCATTCCCGTCGCTGCTCAGGCCATCGAGCAGCTTGAACCGAACGACCTGGAGTCCCAGGCAGCACGCCTCTCCGCCAAGGTGCTTACCCATTATCAATACGAGCATCAACGGCTTGACGACCAGCTGTCCGCAAAGATATTCGACAACTATCTCAATTCGCTGGACAACAACAGAATGGTTTTTCTGCAGTCCGACATCGAGCGGTTCGCTTCTGCGCGAGACAAGCTGGATGACGCCATCCTCAATCGGAACCTCCAGGTTCCCTTTGCCATCTACAACCTTTATCTGCGACGCATCGACGAACACTTCACCAATGCCCGCACCCTGCTGAAGAAAGACTTTGATTTCAGCAAGCAGGAGAGCTTCCGGATTAACCGCAAGAAGATGTCCCGGGCTAGATCCGAGGCCGAACTGGATGATCTGTGGCGCAAGCGCGTCAAGAACGACTGGCTGGAGTTAAAACTTGCAGGTAAGAGCCGTCAGGAGATCATCGCTACGCTGGACAAGCGCTATGCCAACGTAATGAAAAGCGTCTCCAGCGTTAACAGTGAAGACGTATTCCAGCGCTTCATGAACGCCTACACCATGTCTATCGATCCCCATACCAACTATTTCGGCGTACAAATGGCCGAAAATTTCGACATCGCGATGAAACTGTCGTTAACCGGCATTGGTGCAATGCTCTTCACCGAGGGCGAATACACGACCATCAAGAAACTGCTGGCAGGCGGCCCCGCAGCACTGTCCGGAAAGTTTAAAGGCGGAGACCGTATCGTGGGTGTCGGCCAGGGCAAGGATAGCCCGATCACCGACGTCGTTGGCTGGCGCATCAACGATGTGGTGGATCTGATACGCGGCCCCAAGGACACCGTGGTGCGGTTGGAAATACTGCCTGCCGGTATGGCTGTCGACAGCAAGCACAAGATTATCACGCTGGTGAGAAAGAAGATCAGCCTGGAGAATCAGGCCGCCCAGAAGTCCATCATCGAGGTAAAAGATAGTGGCGTATCGCACCGAATCGGCGTCATCACGCTACCCAGCTTCTATGAAGATTTTGCTTCCCGCGGCCGCGGCGAAAAGGATTATAAAAGCGCGAGCAGGGATGTGGCGCGACTGCTGCGAAAATTAAAACAAGACCAGGTGGACGGCATTGTCGTTGACCTGCGCAACAACGGTGGTGGCTCACTGACCGAGGCCATTCGTTTGACCGGGCTGTTCATCGACAAGGGTCCCGTTGTGCAACAACGCGACACCCGAGGGAATATAACCGTATCGCAGGATAACGATACCGGCGCGCTATGGAACGGACCACTTGGCGTACTGATCAACCGCAGCTCCGCATCCGCCTCGGAAATTTTCGCCGCAGCGATACAGGATTATGGCCGCGGTGTCGTGATGGGCTCAAACAGTTTTGGCAAGGGCACCGTACAGACCATGCTCAGTCTCGACAAATTTGCCAAAATCGACAAACCCCAACTGGGTGAACTCAAACTGACCATCGCCCAGTTCTTCCGCATTAACGGCGGTACCACCCAACTGCGCGGCGTGACACCGGACATTGAGTTCCCGACCGCGGCCGATGCGGCCGACTTCGGCGAATCCAGTTTTGACGATGCCCTCCCCTGGTCACGAATCAAGGCGGCCAGCTACAAACCGGTCAACAACCTGAAAGCCATCCTGCCTGAATTGACCAAGCGCCATAAACAGCGCATCAGGCATGATCAGGACTTTAAGTACCTGAAAGAGGATATTGCCCATATCAAGTCGCTACGCAAGAAAAACGCGGTTTCACTCAATGAAACCGAGCGCCGCAAGGAACGCGATGCCCAGGAGGCCCGCATGAAAGCCCGCGAATTGGCCAAGGGTGGAAATCAATCGGACAAACCATCAGTCGCGGCGGTGAACATCAAGTCTCATGGGAAAGAGACGCCTACAGGTAAGTCCGATGAGCAACAGACCGTCGAGGACGGGAAAAACGACAAGGATATCTTGTTGGATGAGGCGGCGCACATCGTCAGCGACGAGGTGCTATTGCTGAAGCAAAATCCCACCTTTGCGGACAATACAAACTTATAGAAAGATAGCCGGGTTCAGAGAACATTTCCCTCATACTATTAGGATTAATTGTTCTCTTTACCGGTTCCTGGAGTAGTTCGATACGAAATGTCCGGAGTGAGACATTTCTTACCCCTCTACACGATGAAATCTGGAACAGCGCCAGACCTTTTCCCCTGAATGGGCTCACCTACGTTACTCCACCCTCACCTTGCTTGTTGCCGCATCATTGTTCCGATAATACCGTTCGTTCAGTCACGTCTCTTGCGTATGGCATCAGTAGCAGCTCAATGGCCGACATTAACTTCAACGGTATTGGAGGGGATGGAGTCCCCCGCACCATTATGCGCGATGACTCGGTAATACCACCGTCCTGGCCCGGGGCGATCACTAAAAAGTGGTAGTGCGCTGACGATAGTAGCGTCCGGCGCCTGGCATGGTGTTGCGTCATGGATGTCCGTGGCGATTACCACCCATTTGCCGCTCTCACCTTGCCGCCTCTCTACCCGGTAGCTGCTCGCGCCTGCCGAACCCTGCCAGCTGATGGCGCCGGGATCACTGAAAGGGAGCAGGGTAGGAGCCTCGGGAGGGGGCTCCGCTGGCACAGCCTGCCCCTGGATGGCATAGGCCCCTCTTCGCAGTTCCGCAATGATCGCCTCCTCCCCGCTCGGTTTAGTGGTAGCGAAACCGGGGTAGTGGAGTGAGTCGCTCCGGCCATTGAAGTCGGCGTGGTAGTAGAAGCCACCACGCTCACTGTGAAAGCGCAGTGACCAGGCAAGACTTCCCACTGCCGCTGATTTG
>JBEPXU010000198.1:0-4355 GCA_041641735.1 Ectothiorhodospiraceae bacterium | reverse complement strand
GACCCGGTAGGTAAGGCGATCGCCTGTTTGATGGCACGTATCGATGTGCTTGAGCAGCAACTTCAACAACAGGGTGAGGAGCCCTGTACCAGTTGTGGCGAAGATCGTCTTTGCGATACCGAGAGCTTTGACAGTTATGGCAACCCGCGCCGTCGCGCAAGTGGAGAATGAAAATGGATTTACTCGATCTTGACGGCCAACAACTCTATTTCGATGAGCCGATGCCGGAGAAGGTCCAGCAACTGCTGATGCAGGCCGCTGCCGCCTACGGCGACGGTCAGGCCGAGAGCCTGTTATTACGGGCATTTCTTTATGCACCGGACAATCTCAGCGTCCTTGTGGCCCTGTATCGCACCTATTACTACCAGCATCGCCTGGAGGAGGCCAAACAGGTTGCACAACGCGCACTTCAGGTTGTCTCGGAACGACTGGATTTCCCTGAGAACTGGCGCGAGGTCGACCTGGCTGAATTAAGCCATGCGGTTCTCAAATCAATGGGACTCGTACGCTTTTATTTGATGACGCTGAAGGCCGAGGCCTACCTTGACCTTCGGTTGGGACAACTGGAAGAGGGTAAAGCCCGTTTACGCAAGGTAGCTGAACTGGATGCAACGGACCACTTTGGGGCCGCCGCATTACTGGATATGCTCACTCGGTGTGAAAAGCCGACGCTGGTGAAAGGTTAGTTAACCGGGCAACAGCCCGCCGGAGGTGGATGATGGAAGACAACGATTTTCTTGATGATATGCAGGACCTGGTTTCTGCCGAAGACTTTCTTGAATACTTTGAGATCCCCTATGACGAAACCGTCGTCAAGGTCAATCGCCTGCATATCCTGCAGCGTTTTCATAACTACCTTGCCGCGGCCAGTATGCCCGAGGATGTCGCCGGTCAAAAGGCCATCTACCTCAACTCGCTTGCCCAGGCCTATCAGGATTTTGTCAATTCCGATGCGGCGACAGAAAAGGTCCTGAAGATCTATCAAAAATCCAGCGGTACGAGTTTCTTCGGTATTAACCAGATTGGACGTAGCTGATGTCATTACCGAACTATGAATACGGCGAAGAAGTACGGGTGATCCGTAACGTACGCAACGATGGCACCTATCCGGGGATGAACACCGGCGAGCTGCTGATACGTCGCGGCAGTGTAGGCTTCGTGCGTAACCGCGGCACGTTCCTTCAGGATCAGATCATCTACGAGGTCCACTTTATGGAGCAGGGGATTGTCGTCGGCTGTCGTGAAGAAGAACTCATCAGCGCCGATGATGAGTGGATCCCAAGCCGGTTCGAATTTCGCGAGAAGGTAAGGGCGAAAAACCCACTCAGCGTTAACGGAGAGGTGATTGCCAACCTGGATGATGTGGGCGAGATCATAAAGGTCCTGCGCCACCATCAAGGCGGCGTGGCCTATCATGTCAGGTTCCCGGGCCACACCCTTTTGGTTCCGGAGACGACCCTGGAGCCTGCAGAGAGTCAAACTGAAACGGTGAAATGAATGATGGAGATGACCCCGGAAGTCAACTACACCCTGCTGCGTGTTGCCATGCAGATGTATGAAAAAACCCGTGACCAGCTAAACGAGCAAGAGCTTCAGGCGGTGATGCATCAGGCCAACCGTGAACTGGCGATTGCCAAGAAGCTGCTCGATTCAGAATTTTCATCCCAGATTGTCATTACCGATGCGGCAATTGAACAATCCTTTGCAGAGCTGAAGAGCCGTTTCTCTGACAGCGCCGAGTTTGAAAGTACGCTTAGTCATAATGACCTTAATGAGGAGCAACTCAAGCGGGCCTTGACCTATCAGCTTCGCGTCGAATCGATACTCGAACAGCTGCTGAACAAAACAGCCCATGTGAGCGACGAAGAAGTCGAAATTTACTACTACCAGCATTTGGAGCGATTCGAACTACCGGAAACGCGAACGGCACGCCACATTTTGATTACTATCAACGATGACTACCCGGAAAACAGGCGTGATCAAGTCGAAAAGCGGATGAATGAGATTCAATCCATGCTCAAACAGAACCCGGATGCTTTCACGGAACTTGCTACCAAGTATTCGGAGTGCCCAACAGCCATGCATGAAGGTTTGCTGGGCCGAGTCAAACCAGAGCAGCTCTACCCGGAACTGGATAGCATCCTGTTTGACATGGAGGAGGGCGCTTTCAGTGAAATTTTGAGCAGTCCCGTCGGTCTTCATCTCCTATGGTGTGAGACTATCCACCCTGCAGAACGGCTTGCATTCTCCGATGTAAAAGAAAAATTACGGGATCACCTCGAATCCAAGAAACGCAAGCGCACACTCAAAGAGTGGCTACAGCAGGCAGCCTGATTTTTACTACCAACAGCGTGTGCGATAATACCCCTTCAATGGTGGCGTGATTACCTAACTGCATGTATTGTGTTGGGATAGACGGAAATGCATCGTCTAAACCATAATTACAACGCAATACGCTTATGCAAGCCACAGAGAAGAACCCGACCAACGGAGTCGGTTTTCTAGCAACCCTGCTGAAAGAAGTTCCCTATGCCATTGCCGTGTTTGACCGGCAGATGCGCTATATTGCCTACAGTCACCGCTGGCTGGAAGAATATAACCTGGGTAATCAGGAACTTACGGGGAACTCTCATTATGACATCTTCACCGAGATAAGTACGGAATGGAGAAATATTCACCAAAAGTGCCTGGCTGGTGAATCCCTTTCACGTTCAGACGACCCCTTTCCGCGACTGGATGGCTCAGTCGATTACGTCAGTTGGAAACTCGTCCCCTGGCGTGACTGTGACGGCGGTATCTGCGGCATCATCATGTTCACCTCCGTTTCTACCAGTCAGGTCGTTACAGAGAAGCAGTTACACCAGTACGAGCGTGACCTGCAGGTTCTGCTGCAGACAACAAGGGCCGTCCCATGGCGCATGAATGTCTCGACGGAGACATTTACTTCGATGGGTTCTCAATTAGAGAGCGTTGTCGGCTACCCCGAGGATTCCTGGACCGATCTCACCACCTGGCTCTCCCATATACACCCCGATGATCGCGAACGTGTCGCATCAATCATACGTGATGCCATGACAGGCAGTGACCACGATTTTGAATATCGAGTCATTACCCCTTCGAACGACGGTGTCTGGATACGCAGTGTCGTTTCCCCGATCCGGGACGACAACGATACAATCGTGGCAATAGCTGGACTGTGTATTGATATTAACGAGCAAAAATTAACAGAACAGAAACTGCGCTTAAGCGAAAAGCAATACCGCTCGGTTATTGCTTTATCAGGGGATGGATTCTGGCTGTCGGACATCAACGGCACCTTACTTGAGGTAAACGATGCCTACGCAAAACTCTCCGGGTACAGCAATGATGAACTCGTTGGCATGCATATCTCCGAGCTTGATGTATTTGATGCTCCCGAGGCGGTCGCACGGCAAAACGAAAATATTATAAAAAACGGTTCGTGCCTATTTGAGACCAAGCACCGAAAAAAGAATGGTGAGCTATGGGATGTGGAGATCAGTGCAAGTTATATCGACAACCAGGGGGGGCAGTTCTGTGTTTTTGCCAGGGATATTACCGAGCGCAAACGGACTCAGGAGGAGCTACGACTCATTGCCATGGTGTTCAACAATACCAGTGAGGGCATTGTCATTACCAACCCACAAGGAACGATCATTGATGTCAATGAGGCCTATTGTGAGATAACCGGTTACAGCCGAAATGAAATGCTCGGTGAGAAGCCTAGCAAAATAAAATCCGACAAGCATGATAAAGAATTCTACAAACAGATGTGGAGCTCCCTACTCGATGATGGTTACTGGGTAGGCGAGATATGGGACCGGAGAAAAAACGGCGAAGTCTTTCCAAAGTGGTTAAACATCAACGCTGTGAATGATGAAGAAGGAAAGCTCAGCCACTATGTCGGGATATTTTCGGACATTAGTTCACTAAAAAACATCGAAAGTGAACTCGAATACATGGCCTATCATGACCACTTAACCGGCCTGCCAAACCGACTGTTATTCATGGATAGGGTGGAAAATGAAATAAAGCACTGCCACCGCAATGGCTTTCAGTGTGCAATACTTTTTCTTGATATAGACCGGTTCAAACTGATCAATGACAGCCTGGGGCACAGCGCCGGTGACGCACTACTGATCGAGGTATCCAAACGCATTAAGGCTAATTTGCGCGAGAATGATACCGTTGCGCGAATGGGCGGTGATGAATTCACCATTCTCCTGTCAAATATCGGCGGTTCAGATGCAGCGGCGGTTGTTGCAAAAAACATCATGAAGCAAATCATGCTCCCATTCACCCTTCATGGAGAAGAACTGCGACTCGGCTCTAGCATT
>JBEPXU010000197.1:0-4381 GCA_041641735.1 Ectothiorhodospiraceae bacterium | reverse complement strand
AGCCCGACTCCAGCACCTATACCTACCTGATCAGCTGTCCTCAGACCGGTCAAACGGCACTGATCGACCCGGTGCTCGACACCGTCAACCGCGACATGGCGTTGTTGCAGGACATGGGACTCACGCTGGACTACACCATCGACACCCATGTCCATGCCGATCACCTCACCGGGGCAAAGCGGCTAAGGGAGCTTAGCGGCAGTCAGGTCGTCTATCCGGCGATAGTGGATGCCAGCTGTGTAGATATCGGCTTACGCGAAGGCGAGCCGTTTCAGCTGGGCAACATATCCATTCACCCGCTATTTACCCCCGGCCATACCGATCATCATCATGCCTACCTCATCGACAACGGTACGCAACGAATGCTGTTCAGTGGCGATGCGCTTCTGATCGAGGCCTGCGGTCGCACTGACTTCCAGTCCGGTGATGCCCACACCCTTTACCAGAGCATTCATGAAAAATTCTTCACCCTGCCTGATGAGACGCTGGTCTATCCCTGCCATGACTATGAGGGACGCTTCGTCACGACCATCGCCCAGGAGAAGCTGCGCAATCCACGCCTGGGCAATAACAAAAGTGAAGAGGAGTTTGTGCGCATCATGCAGGAGATGGATCTGCCCTACCCGCGCAAGATCGACTTTGCCGTACCGGGTAATGAGGCGTGTGGGATCTGTCCGCCCAATACACCCCAGGAGTATCGTCACCCCTGCCTGAAGCAGGATCAGGGGTAAACAGCCCCCTTAAAGCACTCCAGTTTTCCGTCTAGTCAGAAAGGTAGCAATGCACAACGATCTCTTCTCAGACGACAAGGTCATTCTCAACATCACCCGTGATGCCTATCATCACCGCCGCCGCAGCATGATACTCGGCGGGATACTCATGCTCACCGGCCTACTGGCAACCCTCTTTCCACTTGCCATGAGTCTGGCGGTGGAGTTGACGATTGGCATCACCCTGATTGCGGCAGCGCTGGTGGAGCTTATTCACAGCTTCCAGTGTCGCAGCTGGAAAGGATCGTTGGTAAACGCCCTGACCGGCCTCATCGCACTGCTGTTCGGTATCCTTTTCCTGACCTATCCACTGAGCGGGATAGTCAGTCTGACCCTGCTTCTGGGTATGCTCTTTTTCACCAGCGGCATCTTCAGGATCGCCTATGCCGCGCGGCTACGTCACTATGATGGCTGGGGCTGGCTGATGCTAAGCGGTGTCATCGGCATCCTCCTGGGGCTGCTGATCACCCTGTTCCTGCCCCATGCCGCCACTTGGGTACTCGGGGTACTGATCGGGCTGGACCTGCTCTTTGCCGGCTGGTGGCTGATAACCGTCTCACTCAGCGCGGGGAAGATCGGCAAATAGGAGTAACCCGGCCATAAGCGAGTCTTCATCTTCACTTAAGTTAACGTCTCTACACTGCCCCATAGCAATTTTCCCGAGAAAACGAAGGATGGTTCGGTTATGGCAATAACGAGACGGTTTACAGCGATCCTATTTGTACTTATCGCTGCAGCCCTGGGTGCACAGAGTGCGGCTGCGGGGGAGGAGGCGAACATTCTGGTGCCGCCTCCCACACCCAAGATACTGGTGAGTATTCTCGAATTACATGGTACCGGCCCCGACGGCAACAGCCACCGGCTCTATACCAGTCAGGAGGGATATACCACGACACTTGATGCATTGGGGCGCATTGGTTCTCAGGTCAATGCTGAGGGGCTTCAAGAGGGGGCCTACCACACCCTCTATGCCCGCCTGCATGATAGCTATCAACGCATCGCCCCCGATGGACGTGTCATCACCGGCAGTTTCAGTGAACAGGGCAAACCGACCTTTTTGCGCGTGCGCGGCATGGTCATGGTCAGGGACGGCCGCGCCTCACCGCTGCGTATGCTCGACCACAACCTTCACCCCAATCAGCGCCAACGTGGCGATGAGTGGGACGATGACTGATCAGGCAGGGCTTTTCTGTTTCAGCGACTCGGGTGGCGGATAGGCGCCGACCAGTTTATCCGGCACTTCGTGGCGCAGTACCTGATTGAGGCCGTTATTGCCGATCACAAACGAGGCAAACAGCATGATCAGGGTCGGCATGACACCAATGCGAGTCAGGGCCACCGCCACGAAATGGGTCGGGCTATGGGGATCGAGCGAGACCTCCAGACCCCAACTGATCAGAAGAAAAACCACCGTCAGTGCAAACCCGATGAACAGCCAACGATAGTTACGCAGGGCAAGGCGCCAGTGCATGGCAACGAACCAGGGCCCTGTTGCGGCGAGCTTTTTCGACCTTTTCCATGTGTAAAGCATGAACAGGACGGAGACGAACAACGGGAGCATGATAGCCATGCGTCCAATACCCGCGAATATCGACAGTGGAGCAAGCAGTAACAGTGCACCCAAATTGACCATAAAGAGTTCGTGCGCGGACTTGGCGGGCTTGAGCTCCCCTTCGGGGATATCGAATATCATTGGTGCTGCTCCTTTTCGACGGGCACCGCAGTATATTAGCAATCATTAATAGTTAATAACATCCTTCGCCGACAACCCGGTTGCGTCCCTGGTCCTTGGCTTGATAAAGCGCCGCATCGGCCTTTGCAATCAACTCGTGTTCCGCCTGCTCCGCATGCCGCATCGCTAAACCGATGGAGATTGTCACACCCTTCCATCCCTGGCTCCCAAGCCGTTCACAGGTTTGCCGATAAATCACCTCGCGCATCCGTTCAGCCACATCCAACACATCTTCATAACCCAAACCGGGTAGCAGCACCACAAACTCCTCACCGCCATAACGCGCTGCCGAATCATCGGCACGCAAATGGGCTCGAATGATTGCGCCGACTTCACGCAGCACCTCATCGCCGGCTTGGTGCCCGTAGGTGTCGTTGAACTGCTTGAAGTGGTCCACATCCAGCATCATCAAACCGATATCGGTCCCAGCGATATCTGCCCGCTTTATCATCCGGGGCAACACCTCATCCAGCCAGTGACGATTGTACAAACCGGTAAGCGCATCAATGCGAGCACTGCGGGCATATTGCTGCTGGATGGTAAAGGAGTGACAAAGCGCTTCATCATTTTTTCGAATGCGCTGCGTTAGTAACAAAAGCAGATTGCGAACCAGAGCAGGAGAGTGGGGAATCAACGACCAAACATCATCCTGATCGATGACCAGCAGATGACAGGTATCCGAGGCGGTCACCCGGGCAGTGGTCGGTTTGCCATCCAGCACCGAAAGCTCCCCAACACACTCACCTTTGTGAATATGGGTGATAAAGGTGCGCTGATCGGCTTCCAGTTCGACACGCAGCAAGCCGCTCAGCACCAGGTAAAGACAACGATTCTCGCACTCAGGTTCAAGCAGGACCGTGCCCATCTTCAGAGTGCGAAGACTTGCCACAGCCAGCAACCGCTCCAGTGCCTCGTGCCGCTCCCCATGGAACAGCTGCAACTGCATCAAATCCGTTATCTTCAATTCATCGGACATCACCCTGACACCCATCTTAACTGCGTCCCGGAAGTATAGTCATTTAAACCCGCTTACCTGCATCATAACGCCAGGGGAGGATGAAAAGGTGTGACCTATCACACTTTCCCTCTCACTCTTCCGCCCTGCTATCATCCGTGTATATGGCAAAACAAACCAAAACCTCCCACGGTCGCGAGACACTTCTATCGCGAATACAACTACGCCTTGCGCGCGCGGATGCCGTATTGGAGCTATCGCTGCTGGGGCTTATCAGCGGAATCATTGCCGGCGTCGTCTCCATCCTGTTTCGTCTCACGGTGGAACTTACCCAGGAGAGTTACCTCACCGGGCCCCCAGGCAGCTTCGAGACCCTGGCCACCGCTAGCCGCTTTTGGCTGCCGGTGGCAGGCGGTCTTCTGATTGGTCTGCTGCTTCAGTATGTCCGTGAGGAGCAGCGCATGGTGGGGGTTGTCCATGTCATGCTACGGCTGCAGTACCACCAGGGAAAAATGACACTCTCCAATGCGCTGGTGCAGTTCATTGGCGGCTTCGTCGCCCTTATCAGCGGACACTCAGTCGGACGTGAAGGCCCGGGGGTCCACCTCGGTGTGGCTGCCAGCAATCTGCCGGCACAGGCGATGCAACTGCCCAACAACAGCCTGCGGGTGCTTGCCGCCTGCGGCACTGCCGCGGCTATCGCCGCCTCCTTCAATACCCCGCTGGCAGGGGTTGCCTTCGCCCTGGAGGTATTGATGTTTGAGTACACGGTGGCCGCCTTTGCCCCGGTTCTGCTGGCGGCGGTCAGTGCAACGGTGTTGTCGCAACTGGTCTTTGGCAACGACCTGGCCTTCTCGGTCCCCAGGCTCTCCCTGGCATCGCTGCAGGAACTACCCATTATCCTGTTGCTGGGGATCATGATCG
>JBEPXU010000196.1:0-4404 GCA_041641735.1 Ectothiorhodospiraceae bacterium | reverse complement strand
GCTTATCAGTAATTCACTCTGACCCAACTGCAAGCCTTTGTCTTCACGACGTGCATCCTCTGCCAGCATAAAGCCGGGTAGCTCATATTTACTGCTGTTGTTGTAGCTGATGTAGCGACCATCGAGCAAAAGAGTGATATCCGGGTTGAGTTGATTCCCAGCGACAGCGTTTGCAGTCATCCATGTCAGTGATAGGGTGAGCAGTGTAAAAACAGCCTGTCTTAACAACACCGTATCCTCATTATCAGAACAAATACTGTGCATGACTTCCCTTAACTAAAAAGTAGGCAAATCCCATGACTATGTCCAAGTAAATGTCTCGGGATATCCCGATGAGCAGTCGTAAGGAATTTGCCGCGCTAATTACTTACAATTGGCGTGGTATATATGGTGTGGATAAAAAGACCTGTGGGACGGAGTGAGCCTCCCGCAAAACCATTGACTCCAGCAGCCCTGTTACATAACCCGGCCCTGCCGGTTTTTTTATTTCTTGACCCTAAATTCTCCACGCAATGCGTATGTGCACTGCGCCATATGCCACACCCTCATGGCAGATGCCTCGCAGTAATTCACTCGGTCAATTATTAAACGTTAATAAAATCAATTTCTTATAAATGGCACACATACTGCTAGACCCAAGCCGGAATAAATACTTACAAATAGTGTAGTTATTGACTCGGTTTCTGGGAGGTTTGTGTGAAAACTGTTTTTGCTCCGCGTTTTGGGGTGTTGGCTGCCGGTGTGGTGGCGAGTGCTGGTTTTTCTATGTTGCCGACTACGGCGGCCGTTGCCGAAGAGTTGGGGATCATTCAGGTGGAGTCGACCACCATTGATGATCGTTTTGAGAATAAGCGCGGCGAACCTTCCAATATCGGTGTCATCAAGGGCGAAGAGGTCGATGCCGCGCATACCGAAAATGTTTATCAGCTGCTGCGCTCAGTGCCGGGTTTGACGACGGAGTTCGACAGTGGCGATACCCTGAAAATTCATATCCGCGGGGTTGAGAATCAGCGTTTCATGGGCGAGAAGCCCGGTGTGGCTGTGGTGATCGACGGTGTGCCTGTTTTCGAACGTACCGGTAAGGTCAATATCGACCTCGATAACATCGAATCGATCAAAGTGGTGAAGGGCGGCGCCTCTTATCTCTTTGGTGAGGATGCACTCGGCGGTGCGGTGATCATCACCACCAAACGCGGTGCCGATATGGCGGGTGTGAAAGTCGCCGGTGAAGTCGGCAGCTTCGGTTACAACAAGGGCGTGGTCCGGGCCGGTACGGCCAAGGAGAATTATGCGGCACATGTTCAGGTTTCCCGAAGAGAGGCGGACGGGTACTACTTCCAGTCGGATTATCAGACGGACTATGCCAACGGCAAGCTGCAGTACTATCTGGATGATGTCAGCGATATTACCTTTGGCTTCGAGGTGTCAGACCGAGCCAAGGATAGCCACGGCAGCGTCACCGGAGTCACCCAGGCAGAGGAGGACCCGCAAAGTTACGAAGGCCGTGACTATGCCCGTATGTTCGATGTGGCGCTGAACAAGATGTTCGTGACCTACTCACGCGATGTCAGTGAGAAGAGTAACCTGAAGGTGAATGTCTACCAGTTTACCGACCAGACCAACTTTGTTTCCCGCCCCCAGGACTACGACGCGAGCGGTACTCCGGTAACCGATGTCGATGCCTACATTAACGGCAATGACTACGATCAGGTACAGCAGGGGGTAAAGGGCGAATGGCGCACCGGTGGTGAGAAGGTGGCGTGGATGGCCGGTGTGGACCTGCGGGAAAACAGCTACGAGAATTACAATAAGTACATCACCGACTTTAAGACCTCGCCATTCTCCCCAGCCGTTTACACTGCCGGCACGGTTACCGATGACAACCGGACAGAGGAAGCGGTGCGTGCTGTCTACGGTGAGATGAAATTCCGTCCGCTTAAGGACTGGACCTTTACCCTCAACGGTCGCTACGACGATATCGGCCTGGATTACACCGATAACCTCAATGACCTTGAGCTGGATAAATCCTTCCGTGTGGTTTCATGGCGGGCCGGTGCCAACTATGCCCTGTCCGGGCGTACCGACCTATATACCAATGCCTCGACCGGTTTCCGCACACCGACCGTCGATCAGTTGTTTGCCGGCGATATCTCTCCCTTTGGCGATACCGAGAGCAATCCGGATCTGGAGCCTGAACAGTCGCTCAATCTCGAGGTCGGCCTGCGCGGTAAGGCTACCCTTGGCAGTGTGCCGGTTGATTATGATGTGGCGCTGTTCCAGTTAGAACGCGAGGATTACATCATGGCGACCACCGGTCACTACAGTGCACCGGAAACCGGAACCCAGCGCTATGAGAATATCGGCGGGACTCGTTCCCGCGGTCTGGAGTTGACGCTCAACACCGATCCCACCCGTACCTTCTCGGCCGATGTCGCGTACACGTTCCTCGATGCCGTCTACACCGAATATGACCAGTACAACCTGGTGTATGGAAGCGCCTGGAGTCCGACCGGTTTCGAGACCTTTTACGACCTCTCCGGCAACCGTGTTCCGCGTGTGCCCAAGCATCACCTCAATCTCAGCCTGAATACCCGTGTCAGTGACGAGATGAAATTCTCCGTCGAGACCGACACCATCAGCGACTACTATGCCGACGATCTGAACCAGCTCAAGATCGGTGGTCACACCGAGGTTAACTTCCTGGCGAACTACAACAAGCGTCTGCAAAGCGGTTCGACGCTGGAGCTGTTCGCTCGCATCGATAACGTGTTAGACCGTTACTATTTTAATACCGCCAGAACCACCGGTGATCGAAATGAAGACGGTGTCTACGACGATGAGGATATGTCCATCGTGGTCAATCAGGGACGTACCTTTACCGTCGGTATGTCGATGACGTTCTGATTATCGGGCTAAGCGTTTTCGCCATGGAGGGCGATTTCGTATTTGGGGAGTTTCCAATGAGTATAAAAAAAGGCATTTTTCTTTCGCTGGCGTTGAGCTGCAGCGTGGCCCAGGCCAGCCTGGTCTGGACACCGGCTCCAGCCGATGCTTCTGCGCAAAAGGGGGGCCATCATGGGCATGGCGGCGGTACGCCATTTGTTCTGCAGGACGGTGAGGGGGCCGAGGCGGAAATCTGGTTTCCGACACGGGTGCGTCGTCCTCTTCATGTAGAAGAGGGTGGGCAGGTGAGCGTCAGTGGAACCGGTGTGAGCGGTTACCATATGCTGTATGCCATAAAGAGCACTGCCGATCGTGAAGAGGTCGCCATGCGTTACCTCAGTCAGCACGGTAAGCCTTCCGGTGAGTCCCCGGCAAAGCTGGTGAATGCCAGAAAGTCAGTGCTGGACATTACACCGGCCCCACTGACGCGCGAGCATCAGCGCTACCTCAGTCAAAAGCCCTTCCGCTTTATCGTTCGTTTTAACGGGGAGGCGCTGGACGGTCAGAAGGTGAGCCTGACAACCAGTAACGGCTCCCGTATCGAGTCAACGACCGATCAGCAAGGCAGGGTGATATTCCCGCTGCCGGATGACTTTAGCGAGATTGAGCCGGGTCGTCGCAACAATCGTCCGGCGGATTTCGTACTCGCGGTTGAGCATCGTAGTGAGGGAAGGGCATATCGCACCACATTAAGCGCCCCCTATTATGTCAA
Organism: Ectothiorhodospiraceae bacterium; assembly: GCA_041641735.1. GTDB lineage: Bacteria > Pseudomonadota > Gammaproteobacteria > Thiohalomonadales > Thiohalomonadaceae > JAPHTQ01. The sequence continues at coordinate 749 of JBEPXU010000196.1, read as the reverse complement.
CCCGTCCCACTGGCAATCCACGGCGGGAGGTTTGCTGGCGATGTTTGCCGGTGTGGTGACCGGCCTGGTGGTATTGCGACGCAATCGACCGGCAAAATCAGTCGATGCGAAGGGGAGGGCATAACATGTTCAATGCGATTAATCTCTCCCTGTTAAGAAAGCTGGTGCAACTCGGCGCCTTTATCTTTCTGGTCTACGGCTCGGTGATTGTCGGCTTCTATTCTGCGGACAAAATATCGGGTGCCTTCCCGGCATTGAGCTGCGCCTACGATATGCAGAATGCCGATTACTGCACCCTGATTCCGTTTCAGCACCAAATGGATCACCGTGTCGGTGCGGTGCTCTCCGCGGGCGGTTCAGTCGTGGCGGCCCTGTTGCCGTCGCTGATTACCCTGGGCACTTTCCTGTTGCTGTTTGTGGTATTGAACAAGGCCTTCTGCGGCTGGATCTGTCCGCTGGGGTTTTTCCAGGAAGTGCTGTCGATGATCGGTCAGAAGCTCGGGCTGAGGCGTATCGAGTCACTGCCGCAAAGTGTTGTCGATAAAATCCGGCCGCTGAAGTGGCTGATCCTGGTGTTGCTGGTTTTCGCCTTTCCGCTGCTGACCGGGCTGGGCATAACGGGCCATGAGGCGGGCGACCCCTTCTGCAAGATCTGCCCCAGCCGCATCCTGACCTCACTGGCCACCGGCAGTACCGACCAGCTCTATGTCGACACCTCGAGCTGGGGCTATATGTTGCTTTCACTCATC
>JBEPXU010000195.1:613-4409 GCA_041641735.1 Ectothiorhodospiraceae bacterium | reverse complement strand
TACCCAGGGTAACGTTACGGGCGTGTAGCCAGCGCACCATCCTCGCCTGATCGCCCTCCATTGCATCAAACAGGGTCTGATAGAACTCGACAAAGAGCTTGGCCCGCTCCCAGGTTTCGCTCCCGGGTTCAATCAGGGAGCGACCTTCATAAAGGGCGGCCGTCTCCTCGCGCAGAAAGTGAATGATGCTTGCCACATCGGCACGCTCAAGGCCCAGCGTATCGCCGGCCTCCACGACCGCCTGGCTGAGACTCTGTGAAGAGGCAAAGGGGTCAACGAGTCGCTGCATAGCACTAGCCTCCATCGGCGGATGAGCCATGCCATAAGTTTAGCCGAAAATTACCCTGTCATAGGCGAATTGTTCCGATCTTGCCCATAACTCCCGTCTAACCTCGCCGGACTTGTACGCTAGGAGCGGCGAGCGCGGGTAATGATCACCTCGATATTGAGCGGGATCCCCTCCCCTTCATCAAGGGCTGCGATCTCCTCCAGATGCTCAGCCCTGAAGCGCTCCAGTTGCGTCTCATCCAGCCCCGCCAGCAGGCCCCGGTAGCCGGCATTCCAGACGACCTCCCACCACTGCTCGGCACTGTCGAAGGGATAGCCCACCTGATAGCGCTCGGTCTCTATCCCATTCAACCCTGCCGCTTCGTAAAGTTCTCGGTTGAGCTGTTCGGTACCCAGCCGCTGCCAGCCGATAGGCGGCACCTCCACCCCGTAGTCCTGCTCAAGGCGCTGGATAAACCGATCCGATAAGGGTTCAAAAGAGCCATTATGGAAGTGAGTGGTCACTATCGTCCCGCCTGGCCGGACCTTGCTGGCAATATGCGCCAGGGTTTTGTCCATATCCGGGGTAAAGAAGAGCCCGAACGAGCAGTTGGCCGCATCGAAGCTCCCTTCCTCCAGTGCCATATCGGTCATGTCCATTTCGGCAAAGGAGATGTTCTCCATTCCGGCCGCTTCGGCCTTGGCCTGCGCCTGTTCCAGCATCCCGCGGGAGAAATCCACCGCCGTGACCGTCCCCTCGGACAGATGCGCCGCCAGGGCCATGGCCGGGATACCGGTGCCGGTTGCCACATCCAGCACCTGCTCATCGCCACCCAGGGCAAAGGTCGACGGCAGGTGTGCCGCGGCATTACTGAAAAATCGTAGCGCCGAACAATCATACCCCTTGCAGATGGTATCGAAGGTCTGGCGGATCTGTTGCTTGAGCTTTTCCTGCTCCATCCTGTCTCCTCCATGTCTAAAACGTTAGAATTGCCACACGATGTATCACACAACAAATAGTTACATGAGCCACCACACCCCACAAGGGTCTCCATGAGCAACCAACAGGAAATCGTCATCTGCGGCCTCGACGGCGTACTGGCGCTCATCGAGCACCGCCTGCACCACCTCTATAACGACGAAGGGGTAAAAAACTGGGACCGCTTCCTCGAGGCCTGTGACGAGGACATGCCCAACCTGCCGCTTATCGACCGCCTCAACCAGGCCCGCGAGGAGGGGGTGCCGGTGGTGATCATCACCGGGCGCAACACCTCGGTGAAGGCACAGACCGAAAAATGGCTGGAGCGCTGGCACATCGGCTTTGATGCCCTGTGGATGCGCCCGGCCAGGGACTACAGCAAGGCCGGTGACTTCAAGGCGGCGATCATCGAGCAGCACTACCACGAGATGAAGATCCGCCGCGTCTACGAGACGGTACAACACCTGGATGTGGCCCGCTGGTGTGAACAGAACATGCTCCCCTGCACCCTGGTCGGCCATAACCAGGGTAATGGCGAGAGCCGCGAACAACTCGATTTAAAGGTAGTTCGCCACAGTTGTGAGCATGTGGTGCTGCACCCCTTCTACGGCGATGACGACTACACCTGGGACGAACGGGCCGACCAGTTGGCGCAGGGCCCCTGCCGCGTCTGTCAGGCCGAAGAGCAGGAGCAAGAACGTCGCCAGAAGGCCACCCAGGCCCGTCTTTTCGCCAGCGAACGGGGCCTGCCGCCACTGGAGGGGTCCGACAGACAAGTCGCCTGGGCCGAGACCATCCGCCTTAGCGCCTTCGGCGCGGTCGATAAAGTGCTGAAGTGGATTGAAGAGGTGGATGCTCAGGCTGCCGAGGAGGATCCGGACTACTGGAACGACGTCAAAAACAGTATCCACAAGTCCATCGAATACCTGGAGGAGCAGATCGAGGCCAAGTGGTGGATCGATCACCGCCAGGGCATCATGAATAACCTCGACGGCGGACGGATGTTGCTCTCCTCGATTGCCCAGGAGATGGGCTACCTCTGACCGCCTCCCGGTGATTTTCCTTCAATCTCACCGCAATTACCTGCAAATACCCCTGTTTTTATGCGTTTTTTGCCGCATTTCATTAGGGAGTTTGGGTAAATTCGCGTATAATTAACGGATCCACCAATAACAAGGAAGGTAGACATAGATGTCAGATGTATCCGCACTTAAGAAGTTGTTCGAGGTAGTCGATGTCACAAAGATCACCACACCCGATGGCATGGATGGAAAGAACTGGCACAGCTACACTATCAAGCGCGGCAGCACCGAGATCAACGGGCAAAAACCCGGCACCATGAAAATGGTCACTGAACACGCTAATCAGGTAGCTGCCGACCTCAATGAACGTTGCGGCGGCAAACTCAGCTCCCCCTACGCAGCGCGAAAAAGGACCTGATTCAATCCCGCTCCCGACGGGCGAAAGCCATGCCCCAGTTCCACACCCGGGAGATCGCACCGCCTACCTCGAACCACTCCACCCGGCACTCCGGCAGGTGGAGGATGGCACAACTGTGATTGAACGCCGTGCTTCCGGGGTTGATCACCAGGGTTTCCCCCAACTGTTCGGCAAATGCCTGATGGGTATGCCCCACCACCAGCACATCATGCCCAAAGCCCTGTAGCCGCTTACGCCACTCCTCCAGCGCCTCGGCAATCAGCTCGCCCTTCTCATCCAGAAGCTTGATGCCATCCATATCCGACTCGGGCGGGCTGGCATGCACCAGATAGAGCTGCTTGTCGGCGATATTGAGATTAATCGCCCGCGGCAGACCGTCCAGGTACCCCAGGGTGTCGCTGTTACCCTGCCCATCCTCGACACACCAGCGATCATGGTTGCCCACCACCACCTGAGCGCCGCTCTCCTGCAACAGGCTCACGCACTCATCCACCTCCTCGCCGTAGCCGGCAATATCACCGGGGCAGAGGATCTGCTGCACTCCCTCACGCTCAAAGATCGCCAGCGCCTCACGCAGCGGCGCGGGTGTGGCATGGACATCACTGAGTAAACCGATGCGGACCGGCAATGGGCTCATCCTTTATCTTGTCTGTTCAAAGTGTGGTCTGCCGCGGGCAGTGCTGCAACGAAACGGGGCCAAGGGGATTCCCCCCTGCTCAGGGGCGCAGGAGCCTACCATACTCCTCCACCGGCATCACGCGGCTACCGTCATCCAGAGTCCTGCTCATATCCAGGTAAGAGGAAAGGGGAATGGCATGGGGATGTAACGGGGTGATCGCCGGCCAGGCGGGATACTCAGACGCGGCCACCACACCCTGCATGTGGTTGCGGTCGGAATAGAAACGCTCGACGAAGGAGTGTGCCGGTATGCGCCTCACCCAGCCGCGGTAGTTCTCAGCCAGGGACGACTGCACAGGAAAGCTTTCGGAAAAATAGCGCACCGCATCGACCGGAAACGGCAGGACGGTATCCAGATCGTAGATCCGATCACCCGCCTGCAGCACCACATGGTAGTCCCACACGATGTAACCCTGCGGCCCGGCACGATGC
>JBEPXU010000195.1:0-603 GCA_041641735.1 Ectothiorhodospiraceae bacterium | reverse complement strand
AGTGTAGAGGGGTTCTGCATCCATCCTTAGTTCCTATCCCTCACCGAGCCATTGCGGGGACGCCAAAATCTAGCTGTGTAACCATGCCAGGTCGTTACCAGTCATTGCTTCGTCACTCTCGCTCGAAAACACGTTCCAGACGTTTTCTACCACCTACGTCCATGCAGGCGTCCTCGCAATGACAAGAGGTTATCAGGGTATCAGCGCCGCAAACGCCACAGCGACAACAGCACCATCACCCCGCTAAGGATAATCATGGCCCAGGCAAAGGGCACCAACGCCTCGGCCATCGTGATGCCGAACAGCAGCTCCGGGGTATCGCCGCAGGACTCCTTCACCTCGAACAGGGCGGGAAACCAGCTATCCAGCGCCAGCCAACCGGGCAGACCGAGATCGAAACTGCAGCTGCCCATGATCTTCCCCTGCTCGGTCCAAAGCAGCTCCTGCGACGTTCCCAGCAGGCCGACCATCAGGCCACCGACACCCGCATGCAGCAGCGTATTGCTCCACACCCAGCGGCGCAGCCACAGCGCCAGCAGACCAAGAATAATCACTCCTACCAGCCAGATACGCACATGGATGCAGTGCACACACGGACCGTAA
>JBEPXU010000194.1:0-4415 GCA_041641735.1 Ectothiorhodospiraceae bacterium | reverse complement strand
TGCAATAGGGGCAGTACTCCTGTCCCAGATAGACGATAAGGCCACGTTTACCACTCCTGGTCGCCTCATTCAGATCCTCTTTCAGATTGAGAAACGAGAGCTGGAACCAGTCAGGGTAACTGGCACTGTTCTCCAGTTCCGCATCATCAAAAGAGAGCTCATCGCCTTTTTGCATCTCAACCGCCGCAATGGAAGACAGGGAGAACAGCAGCGACAGCACAAAAATGAGGTAACGACAGGGAATATTCATAGTCTTGATAGTACCCAATCACGCAGGGTATGTGTAACCTCTTCCCTATAGCCTACAGATGAGGCAATCGTATGGAGACTGGAGACTAACTTTATGGCAGATCTCAAAATCGGACTGGCACTGGGTAGCGGTTCGGCACGGGGCTGGGCTCACATCGGTGTCATTCGGGCGCTGGAGGAGAACGGAATTCATCCGGATATCGTCGCCGGCTGCTCCATCGGTGCACTGGTCGGAGCTGCCTACCGGGGCGGACACCTGGACAAGCTGGAAAAATGGGTCAGGGCACTGACCTTTTGGGATGTGGTACGACTGCTCGATGTAAAGATGATGGGAGGGCTTATTGAGGGTGAAAGCCTCATGACCTCCTTCGAAGACAAGCTCAAGGATATCAATATCGAGGAGTTGCCCGCCCCCTTCGCGGCCGTTGCCACCGATCTGGCGAGCGGCCGGGAAATATGGCTCAGGGAGGGCTCCCTTCCCAATGCAGTAAGGGCCTCCATTGCATTACCGGGGCTTTTTTCGCCGGTCAATAGCGATGGCCGCTGGCTTGTCGATGGCGGCCTGACCAATCCGGTGCCGGTCTCCCTCTGCCGCGCGATGGGTGCGGACATCATTATTGCAGTTAACCTCAACAGCGATCTCGTTGGCCGTCACCTCAAGAGCCGGGAAGAGAGGAAAAAGGACATAAAGGAGGAGGAACGCGACCTGTTCAACCAGTTATTGAAGAAGCTCAACACCGGCATCCTCGAGTCCAAACTTGCCCAGTGGGCCAAGGAAAAACATGACGGTGAAACGGTTCCCGGCATGTTCGAAGTGATGGCCAGTTCCATCAATATCATGCAGGACCGCATCACCAAAAGCCGCATGGCCGGCGATCCACCCGATGTCCTGCTCTCGCCCCGCCTGGGGAAACTCGGGCTACTGGAATTTGATCGTGCCGATGAGGCCATTGCGGAGGGATATGAGAGCGTGCAGCGTATGAGTACATCGATTCAACAGGTGCTGGGGAATTAACGCTTTTACTGGCGCAACACGGCACATAGCGTATATTTTTGGTGGATATATAATCAATAGGGAAAGGACTGCCCAGGACCCGCCTCCAGGGCATCAAGTTACCACCCAGGGAGCATAGTGAATACCATTACGCAGCCCCTCTTAAACAGGACCTGCCGCAAATTCTTACTTTTTGCGCTCTGCCTGGCACCGCTCAAACTGCTCGCCGCCGTCACGCTGGAGGCTGTGCCGCCACCGGGTAAGCCATTGGCGCTGGGACACTATTATGAATACCTCGAAGATAACACCTCCCAGCTCACCATCGGACAACTGCTAAGTGAAAAAAAAGAGTACACCTGGCGAGAACTGAACAAAGGCGATAGCCCCAATCTGGGCTACTCCAACGACAGCTACTGGTTTCGAGTGCAACTACAGGCACTGGCACAAGAAGACGATCTCCTTCTTGAGCTGCCGTTCCCTACCCTCGATAAGGTGGACCTCTTTATCGTTCGCCACAACACCTCAACAGTGCTACAGCGCTACCACAGCGGCGATAAAATCCCCTTTTCCGAACGCCCCTTCGCACATCGCAACCTGGTGTTCCCGCTAACACTACCACCGAATACCAAGGTCGACCTCTACCTGCATATTACCTCTGCCGGCAGTCTCACCGTCGGCTCTTACCTGTGGTCGGAGGATGACTACTACTGGAACAGCCGCAAGGCCTATAGTGGTTACAGCATCTACTTTGGCGCTCTCCTCGCCCTGTTCTTCTACCACCTTTTGCTCTATCACTCACTGCGCGACAAAACCTACCTTCACTATCTTGCGCTACTCAGTTCGATGGCGCTGGCGCAGGCAGCGTGGTTCGGCATCGGCTATGAATACCTCTGGCCGACACTGCCTGCCTGGGCGAATGTCGCGCCACCTGCCGGATTCTGTGCGGCAGGGCTTTTCGGCGCACTTTTCAGCCGTGAATTTCTGAAACTAAAGATGCATTCAAAATGGCTGGATAATCTCGTGCTGATCTGTGCGATTCTGTTTGGGCTGGTAATCGCCACCATACCCCTGGTTCCCTATCCACTTACCGCAATTGCCACCTCCCTCTTCGGGATCATCTTTTCACTCACCGTGATCGCAAGTGGCATTGTCTGCCTGCGCCGGGGCAACATTTCAGCCCGCTATTTTCTGCTTGCCTGGGCCGTCCTACTGGTGGGTATTGTTGCACTGGCCATGCGAAACCTCGGCTGGTTACCCACCAACACCTTCACCAACAACGCTATGCTGGTCGGCAGTGCCATTGAGATGCTGCTACTCTCCCTGGCCCTGGCCGAACGTATCCATGTCATTCGTCGGGCCAAGGAAGAGGCCGAAAATGCGGCCATCGCCGCACACCATTCAATGCTGGATGTTCTGGAAAAGACGGAGCAGGAACTTGAAACCAGGGTTCGGGAACGCACCAGTGACCTTGAAGCACTCAACCAACGCTTACAGTCCCGTGAGCGACAACTTGAAACACTGGCGCACCACGACCCGTTAACCGGGCTTCGCAATCGTCTTGGTTTTGAAAATCACATGAAAGAAGCACTTATCCGTGCAGGGTTGCGGCAGCAGGATCTCGGGCTGATGATGCTCGACCTCGATGGCTTCAAAACGATCAATGATCAATATGGTCACGACGTGGGTGATGCCCTGCTCAAGGTCGTAGGCCGTCGCCTGCTGAAGGGCGTACGCAGCACCGACACCGTCGCCCGCCTGGGTGGCGATGAGTTTGTCATCCTGCTTGAAAATATCCACTCGACCGAAGAGTTGCAAAAAATCGCGGAGGGGATTGTGCACAGTTTTGATGAAACGGTGGCACTGGGTCAGGTGAAGCTGAGCATTGGCATCAGCATCGGGATCGCCAAATATCCTCGAAATGGCCGGGATCAGCCCTCATTGATAAAAAGCGCGGATCAGGCCATGTATCACGCAAAAGTCGAAGGCCGTGGACGATACAAACTGGCCCAGGGACTGTAGCGTTCCAAAGCGTTAACGCAGCCACTCATCAGGCAGGGCCACGGCCAGACGCTCGCGCACCTCTGCAAGCTGCTTCTCCTCATAGGCTGCCGGGGCTCCTACGCCCCACACCGGCCCCGGCCATGCGGCATCATCACGGTAACGAACAATGTGATGCAGGTGAAGCTGCGGCACCAGATTTCCCAGCGCCGCAAGGTTTAGCTTGTCACCGCCAAAGGCGCTCATCATCGCCTTGCCCAGCACCGCCGACTCCTGCCACAACTGCGCCTGCTCCTCGTGCTCCAACTCGTATACCTCCAGCAGGTCCTCACGGCGCGGTACAAGAATGCACCAGGGGTATCGACTGTCGTTCATCAACAGCAGGCGGGAGAGAGGAAGGTCGCCCAGGAAAATACAGTCAGACTCCAATCGGGGGTGCAATAGGAACATAGCGGGCTCAAGAATCTCGCTGACGGACAAAAGGGGAAGTATACCCCTTTTTTTTTATGGTTAAACCCACCGGCGCGCCACGGACATGGCTATATCCGTTCTGCGCAGATCACCGGACAGGAGAACTCACTCAGGGGAATAACGAAAAAAAGGGCGGTTAGGCCCTTTTTATCCAGTACCCGATAGTAAGAAGAAGTTAGTCCTTTTTCTTACCAAGGGTATCGATGGGAACGACCACATCACCCTGCGGCTTGGGCTCATCCTTGAAACGCGGACGCATATCCGTCGGACGCCCTGCATCCTCAGCCAGCTCCTGCTCACGCTGACTGATCAACACCAGGCAATCACGCAGGCCACCGATAGTGCTCTCCGACAGGGGGTGCTTCATACCCGGCTCGGTCGCGGTGTCCTTGATCACCTCGGTCAGCACGCGCTTGACCGCGCCGAGGATCACCTCTTCTTTTGAAAATTCGGTATCGCTCATCATTCTCTCCTGGGTCAGCGGGCAGACAAGTTTACAACAGAACGGTAACCCGGCCCAAAACCGTTATACTGTGGGCAATTTCGACGGAGACAAGCCCATGCTCGGAGTTTTTCTCGATCGCGACAGCCTCGATCACGACGATCTGCAACTGGACGCTCTGCAGGCCACCCTGCCCGAATGGCGCATGTACGACGCCACCGCCCCGCATCAGGTGGCCGAACGAATCGCAGGCGCGCAGGT
>JBEPXU010000193.1:0-4428 GCA_041641735.1 Ectothiorhodospiraceae bacterium | reverse complement strand
GAGGGGTGAGCAGTACGATGTGGTGGTGCAGGTCTCCGATGTGAACCGGCGCGACCCGCAGGACCTGGCCAACATCCAGGTGCGCGGCAACGATGGCGTAATGATCCCGCTGTCCAACCTGGTAAGCATGGAAGAGACAGTGGCACCGCAGGCACTCAACCACTTTAATAAACTTCGCGCGGTGAAGATCAATGCCAATCTGGCCCCCGGTTACAGTCTGGGCGAGGCGCTGGCGTTTATGCAGAAGACGGTCAAGGACGTCGCCCCCGGTGCGCTATACGATTATGGCGGCTCATCGAGGGAGTTCATGGAGTCGAGCAATGCCCTGTTGATTACAGGCATGCTGGCTTTGGGCTTTATCTACCTGGTGCTCTCTGCCCAGTTCGAGAGTTTCCGCTCGCCACTGATCATTATGTTCTCGGTCCCGCTGGCGATGCTGGGTGCTCTGCTTACCCTGAAGCTCACCGGCGGCACGCTCAACGTTTACAGTCAAATAGGTTTGATCACGTTGATCGGCCTGATAACCAAACACGGTATTTTGATCGTTGAGTTTGCCAACCAGATGCGCGACAAGGGTAAGGAGCTGCGTGAGGCGGTCGTTGCGGCAGCTGTGTTGCGTCTTCGTCCGATCCTGATGACCACCGGTGCGATGGTGCTCGGTGCTATCCCGCTTGCGCTGGCCACAGGGGCCGGTGCCGAGAGCCGCATACAGATTGGCTGGGTTATCGTCGGCGGGATGACCTTCGGTACCCTCCTGACCCTGTTCGTGGTGCCGGTTGTCTATACGCTTCTTGCGGGACGCCGGCCACAAGCTGAGGTCTGAGTTAGCGTTTAGTTGATTAGGCAGGGAGAGGCTTTCTCTCCCTGCTGTGTGAATCTATTTCTGTCGGCCCTGTTCGACATAGGCGCGACAGGCGGGGCTATCCTCGTCTTTCTCGCAGCTGGTACGAATCATCTCACAGGCCGTACGAGCCATGTTGATCGCGGTGTTTCCCATCGACTCGGCCATGGCTCGACTTTGCTCGTCCTGGGCTCCTGCAACACTGTTCTTTATCTGCTCGGACTGTGACTCAACGTTCGCCTTGCACTGCTCATAGACGCCAACCCATTCGGGCTCTCCTCCACAACCACCGAGCAGGGTGGTCGTCATCAGAGTCAGTCCGATTGCCAGATTACGCATGATACTTCTCCTTGGTGTCTGTCTGTGGCCCTAAGGCCCGCTGTTTAATAATTATCAGGTGCAAGTTTTTAGCATAAATAATTACAAAAAAATATAGGCAAGCTTTCTTTATGTAGAACAATGGGTTAGAGGTTGTCTTGTGACTGTCGGAAGGGTGCGTGGGTGGTGGTTTCGTACTGGAATACTACGCTTTTTGATCTATCCTTTGCATTACAGGTTCAGTTTGTCGCCAAATCGCACAATTTATCAATGCGAGGGAGGTTTTTGATGAACACCGCGACAGAAGAACCGGGTGTAACGATGGTCCGGTGCCACGTCTGTCACCGAGAAATCCCACATCCCGAGGCATTGACCGTCGAAGGACAGGAGTATCTCTACTATTTCTGTGGTCAAGGTTGTTACACCCGTTGGCAGCAGGAACAGAATGAGGAGCCGATGTCACCCACTCACAGACAGAGCTGAATGGAGGTGATCATCATGCCTGGTACAGATATCAATCAATACATTAGTAAGGACTGGAACGTTAAGCGTGATCCAGAGGGGCGTCTTGCAGAGCTTCAGTCATGGTCGGAGGAGCATGCCAGGGAACTCGCTGCAGAACAGGGAGTTGACTTGACTGAAGAGCACTGGGATGTCCTCTACTTTTTGCGTGACCGTTACATTGAAGAAGGTCAGGCTAAAAGTGGGCGCAAGGTCGTCGAAGCGCTGGAAAAACGCTATGCCAACCGGGGTGGAAAGCGCTATCTCTATACGCTATTCCCCCATGGTCCCGTGACACAGGGCAGTATTATTGCCGGATTACCATTACCTGCCTACACCGCTGATCCGAGTTTTGGTAGTCGGGAATAGTACTGAATTTTTTAGCAACACCTCACGCCCTGGCATATACAGGGGGTAGAAGCTGAGCTTTTACCCCTTTGAAGGGAGGGGCGTGTGGAACAGAATCATTCCCAGCTGGAAAAAACAGAACGTGAAAGGGTTCGTTTGCTCTATAGCAATGCCCGTTTCTCCATCGCCGGCATCTTCCTGGGAAGTCTCTTTTTCTTCTTGTTTTTTCTGGATAGTGTTCCCCCCCTGATCTGGATTGCCTGGATCGCCCTTATCTTGGCCGTTAATATTCCGCGACTGTTTCTGATCAAGGCGTTCCATAAATACTGTTATCAAGAACTGCTGAGTCTTCAGGATATTAAAAAATGGGAACAGCTTTTTTTCATCGGTGTTATTTTCTCTTCACTCAGCTGGAGCGTGGTCAGTCTCTTTCCTTTCCAAGGTGATCTGTTACTGAGCCTGGCCTTTACCACCCTAACGCTTATTGCGATGAGCTCTGCCAGTATCATCACCCTGATTACCTCACTGAAGATGGGGTTGACCTTTCTTACTGTAACCATGCTGCCGCTGGTTGCACGTAGTCTATTGATGGGAGAGTTTGATTTTTATGTTCTGGCGATGGTGGGGTTGAGTTATTACATCATCTTTACGCAAATGGCTTGCCGTTTGCACCATGCGATTATGGACAATATCCACCTTAACTTCGAGAACGAGGAGTTGTCTCTGAAGGACACTCTGACCGGTTTATGGAATCGTCGCCAGCTCTACCTCTTTGTCGAGCAGTTGCAGTCGCAGGCAGAGCGGAATGCGGGGACTTTCAGTGTCATCCTGATGGATCTCGATTACTTCAAACATTACAACGATACTCAGGGCCATAATGCGGGTGATATGTTGCTGGTCAAGGTCGCAGGGATCATTATGCATGAGTCGCGGGACGAGGATCTGGCCGTTCGCTACGGTGGTGAGGAGTTTGTGGTGGTATTACCCAGGGCAGGGGTGGAGCAGGCCGCCCAATTGGCAGAGCGTATTCGTAAACACATCGAGCGTATAACCGGCGTAACGGTCAGTGCCGGGATTGTCGGTTATACCCTGAACGAGAGTTTTGAACAGATGATGGGCAAGGCCGATGAGGCCCTCTACCGGGCGAAGTCTCAGGGAAGAAACCGGATCATTCTTTATGGCGCTGCTGATCCGAAAAGCGTTATGACGGGTACCTCGTTACCGCAATGGGTGGAGTGGGTTGCGCAGGACAGGAACGGAAGCTGGTGGGGCTTCGAACATGAACCTAATGAGGGGGATTGCAGCTGGTACGAAAATGAGGTGGGGCGTTATATACGCCTGAGCGACGGCAATCCCAACCCCAACTGGCAGCAGACACTGCAGCGTCGCCCCCTTGACTGAATCACCCTCAGCTCGCTTCCTGCTCTTTTTGTGCCAGCATGCGCAGCCCCTCAAGCGCTTTGAGTAGCGCGGGATCTTTTCGCTCCAAAGGGTAGACCAGGTAGGTTGGCAGGGAGAAGGCCGGGCTGTCAGGTACCTGATGCAAACGTCCCTCCGAAATCAAATCGCGAGTCAGCCTGCGCGGAAAGTAACCGGCGCCACCCGAATGAAGCATCTGCTGGATGCCGAGCCAGCCGATATTGGCCAGTAGCGCAGGTGGTTCGAGTTCGGGAAAGTTTGTCGTGAACTGCGCCTCGAATTCCGGACCCCAGTCGATATGCACATAGCGTTCGCCATACCAGGGGGTGTCAGGCTCGGTGTTCACCAGCAGCAGGGTTTCATCAAAGAGATACTCTATGCCCAGCCCTGGGCGGTTCTCCGGGGTATACATCAGGCCGATATCGATGGTGCCCTGCACCAGTCCCTGCATGATGTCCTCCTCAAAACCGATCTCCAGACGCAGGGATATGTCCGGCATCTGATCACGCATCCATTCCGTCCATTGCGGCAGGAAGCCCTCCCATAGCGCGATCCGTCCACGCAGGGTCAGCGTGCCACTGAAGCCTTCAGGAAGACCTACGTCATGTCGGGCCTGCTCGGTCGTTCTGACCAGATTCTTGGCGTGGCGCAGGAAACGCAGTCCGGCCGGGGTCATCGCTACCCCCCCACGTCCCCGCTTGAGCAAGGTGGCACCCAGTTGGCGCTCAAGTGTCTGGATACGGGTACTCACAGTGGATTGGGTCACGTGAAGCCGCTCGGCGGCACCACTGAAATTTCCTGCCGCAATGACAGCGAGAAAGGTTCGGGCAAATTCAGTATCCATAGGTTTAAGTATCGAAAAATTCGATTGAAACTACAAATAAATTTCGTTTGTTAAATACCAGGTGTGCCCCTAGGTTATGCCTACAGACGATTAACCGGGGGGTTACATCATGAATACAAATGCCAGGACATCGGCCCTGTGGCGTTTAAAGACGGCG
>JBEPXU010000192.1:2349-4474 GCA_041641735.1 Ectothiorhodospiraceae bacterium | reverse complement strand
TGAGGTGATCGGCATGGACATGGGTGTCGATGGTGTAGTCCAGCGTGAGTCCCATGTCCTGCAACAACGCCATGTCGCGGTTGACGGTGTCGAGCACCGGGTCGATCAGTGCCGTTTGACCGGTCTCAGGACAGCTGATCAGGTAGGTATAGGTGCTGGAGTCGGGCTCGAATAGCTGTTTGAAGATCATGTTGCGCTCTCCTGATTGCCTGTTCTTGAAGTAAGTCTGGTAGAGAGCAGGGTGCTCTGCCACCGGGAGAGGTGAGCGGGCAGAACCCGCTCGTTACGCTTTAGTGGACAGTGCCCTGGGAGGGTTGTTCCAGGTTGGCCGGCGCGGGAAGCTCGGCGATGGCTGTAGCCTGAACCAGCGGCCCATCGGGAAAGAGGCGGTAGAGATAGTGCTTACCGCCATGTGTCTCGAAGGCCTCCTCCAGATCGCGGGTCAGCTCCGCGGCACTCTCCGGCCAGCCGTTATACAGGTAATACTCACGCAGGAAGCGGATAACCTCGCGATGCTCCTCCTTGAGGATGACATTGTTTTCCGCTGCGCGCTGGCTTATGCGGCGCCAGTCCAGCTCGGGGATATCCTGCTTTCGGTTCAGTACCTGTGGGTTTTCAGTGTCGGAATCGCGGATGAATTTATTGATATCAACCATTTTCCCTCCTTGATTATTGCTTTGTGACAGGCGCTGTTTTCGCCTGTGCCAACAGGCCTTGGGATGTGGAGGAATGATTTCAACCGCAACTCCGTAGAAACTGCATGGTTTTGCCAGGCTTGAATCGCCGTAAAATGCCGCCATTAGAAGACTTTCTGTATTGAAGATTGGAGGTTGAGATGCAATTCAGTCCTTGTCAGGGCGGTACAAACTGTACCGATGATGGTACCCACTGCCAGGGTTGTGGCCGCAGCCACGAAGAGATCGCCGAGACCCGTGACCTGGTCAACGGTCTGGCGGAGTATATCGTCAAAATGGATTATGAGAATGTTGAGGAGTTCCTCAAGTTTGTCGCCATCAAGGCGCACGGCAAGGCGCACATGATGAAGGTGGGCGGCTAAAACGTCTCACTCGGATTTCAGGAAAAGGCCGGGCGGGTGCAATACCTCCCCGGCCTTTTTTCTGTCCCAATGCGTTTCATGGACTAGTCTTACAAAGAGACGCCTGACACCGGATTTGTCCCATGGTCCCGCTAAGTAACGAGATCGCCTTCTCCCAGATCGGTATCGCCTTTGTGGCCAGTTTTCTTTCCGGTATGGCCACCGGCATCGGAGCACTTGCGGTACTGGTGGTGCAACGCCTCTCCCGCACCATGGATGACATTCTGCTGAGTGTCGCCGCCGGTATAATGCTTGCCGCCTCCTTTTTCTCCCTTATCCTCCCGGGGATTGAACAGGCAACCGTGCAGTTCGGCAGTGAGGTCCTTGCCGTATTGATTGTGATCGTCGGTTTGATGGGCGGTGCGGTACTGTTATGGTCCCTCAATCACTGGGTTCCCCATGAGCATTTGCACATGGGGAGGGAGGGGCCGGAAGGGGTACGGATCAAACGGATCTGGCTTTTCGTCTTTGCCATTACGTTGCACAACCTGCCAGAAGGGATGGCCGTCGGGGTGGCAATGATGCAGCAGGATATCAGTGCTGGCTTGACGCTGGCGCTGGGGATCGGTCTGCAGAATATTCCGGAGGGGCTGGCCGTTTCCGTTGCATTGATCTCCGTCGGTTATCGCACGCGCATGGCGTTAGGGGTGGGCGTGGCCAGCGGACTGGTTGAACCGGTGGGCGGTTTATTCAGTGCATTGCTGGTGTGGATTGCCGCCCCTCTGCTGTCGCTCTTCCTCGGTCTGGCTGCTGGGGCGATGCTCTATGTCATCTCTGATGAAATCATTCCCGAGACTCACCGCCGGGGCATAAGCAGTCATGTCACCTTCTCGCTGCTTGGCGGTTTTGCGCTAATGATGTTTCTCGACGTGGTTCTTGGCTGATGGCCTTATGCGGTCTTCAGTGTGCGTTCGCCAAGGGTCGTGTTGTCGGTATGTGCCCGGGTCTCTTCAGCAAGCACGCTCTGTTTCTCACGCCAATGTAGGATCTGAAAAACGCCGTCCTTATGTTCGACCAGCGCTGTGCAAC
>JBEPXU010000192.1:0-2339 GCA_041641735.1 Ectothiorhodospiraceae bacterium | reverse complement strand
TGGTGAATATGGCCGAAAATCTCTTTGGCCGAGAAATCGGTAATAGCCGCGGGGTGTCGTTTTCGCCGCTCTGATATGACCCGACAGCGTCATTCCGCGGTGCGTCGTTGGCGAATATCCTTAATGATCCTCTCAATGCCCTCACGGAAGTCCCTGCCAACAGGGAACACACCCACGGCACGAAGTGGTCCGGGATAATTCTCGGCCAGGTCTCCGCCAACATAGACGGGGGAGGGCACAGAAGGGACCAGGTCACGTAGGTCCTTTTCCAGTTTGGCGTCCCATTCCACTGTGGTTCCTGATAGGGCAATACCTGCTGGTGTCGTCCTGGTGGCAACCGGTTGCAGCTTGGAGAGGGGCAGGTTGGAGCCCAGGTAGAGCACCCTGTAGCCACGGGCGGCGGCTACCAGACCGGCAAGCATAAGCCCCAGTTCGTGGGATTCACCCGGCAGACAGGCCAGGATAAGGGCAGGTCCATGGCGACGCTGTACCTCATGATTGAAACGTGTGCCGATCTTGTTGCGCAGATAATTGGAAAAAAAGTGTTCCCGCGCAATACCGTCATCACGCTGCTCCCACTCACTGCCAATCTGCTCCAGTACCGGCAGCAGTACCTCATCGATGACGAGATCAACGGGAAAGAGGGTCAGTGGTTCGTTATAGGCGCTATCCAGGGCGGTGGTGTCAAAGTTATCAACCGCTTCGAGCAGGCGTTGACGGTACGTTGGCCATTTGTACTCCTGCTCATCTTCGTCGAACCGGCCTCCATGCTCCTCTTCGGCACGGATGCGTTCCACCGCCCGGCTGATGCTGTAGCCACTCTCCATCAGGGTCAGCACGCGCCGTAACTGTTCCACTTCGGCCATGCTGAAGAGGCGATGTCCGCTGGCAGTACGGTGCGGGACGGGGAGACCGTAACGCCGCTCCCAGGCACGCAGCGTAACGGGAGAGATGCCGGTCAGCTCTGCGACACGGCCAATGGGGAAGTACTCCATAGTATGACCCTCTATCTATATGACAGAGATTGTATATGGAGTGTACAGGAATGCACAGTTTTCTCGCAGAGAGCCATGCATGTCTGTGGGGGGTAGCTCGGTGCGCCCCTCCCCCGAGGTGACACACTGGCTACCAGGATTTGGCGTTTAGACGGGCAACCCCTGAAATTCGCTCATGACAACCTTGTCCAGGAGTGCGGAGACAGTCGGGGTGGATTGGACGTCGACGTGAAGGCCGTTGAATACATCCTCGATCATCGCTTCCAGCTCCTGCTCACGGTTCTGGTCCATATGCAGGTCCTCAACGAGATTGGCCTCTTCGGTGACATTATCGATTTCGGTGTCGAGGGCATCGGCGATAACGGCCATCAGGCTCATTCCCATCAGGTTTTTTACGGATTCCAGTTCATTACTTCCTGCTCGAATACACATAATCTATACCTCCGGTATGTCTATCCATTTACTCAACCACGCGGTGGTTAGGGGAGTACTGAATCATCAGTAATTAAGAACTTACTAATAAACTGAAGAATGTCTATTGATCATGATCAAGAAATGCCGCATTTTTGCCGAGCATAGGGCAGGATTCCCCAGAAATATGACCTGGATCAACCGTCTGCTCCACGCTAAGCCGTCTCATATCTGCCTGTTGAAACGGTCGTCTTGATACCTGTAGGTCACGGAATGTCGCTGCGGTGGTACCCTTTAGCCTTTCTGCCAAACGGATTCTCATGTCACAGGCCGAATACATCTCACATCAGGCGTTGTATCGATTTGTCGGGTCGCACTGCCGTGCCGCTGCCGGGAAGGGTTTTCGCGCCGTGGTAGTGCTGAGCGGTGAGGTCGCGTGGTGTCGTGATTTGGCCGCCGCCCTGGTTACTGAACATCTCGCGGGTACCTGTTGGTGGGTAGGCGAACAGCCCGCACCGGGTAGTGAATCGCTGGCGTGGTCCCATGCCCGAACCCGTCTGGGTATGGAGGTGGGGCAGCTTGTGATTGATGCCTTCGATGGCTTTGATGCCGAGGGTTTTGGGGCATTGAGCGGTACCGTCCGTGCCGGTGGCCTGCTACTGCTGCTGGTACCTCCGCTGGAAAAGTGGCCGGACTATGCCGACCCTCAGCGTCAGCGTTTCGCTCTCTATCCCCATCCGCCAGAGAGTGTCAGCGGTAATTTTCTGGCACGAATGGCACGGGTGCTGGAGCGTGAGCCGGGGATTTCCCTGATTCGCCAGGGAGAGGCGCTCCCTGCCTTGCCCGCTTTGCCACTGGCTGGCAGGTGCGCCGAGGTCGAGGGCGTCTATGCCAGCGTGGATCAGCAGGAGGCTGTGGATGGCATCAAACAAG
>JBEPXU010000191.1:0-4505 GCA_041641735.1 Ectothiorhodospiraceae bacterium | reverse complement strand
AGACCGTCGATGCCATCGCCTTCAACGTCGATGAGGCATTACTGGAGATGCGGCCGCAACGGGTACAGATCGCCTACCGCCTCGACATCAACGAGTGGCGCGGCAGGCAGAGCCTGCAGCTGCTGGTCGACACCATCGTCGCGGCGCAGTAGGAGCGGCTTCCAGCCGCGATACAATGTGCGAAGGTTGCCAGGTCGCGGCATGGATGTCGCTCTTACCCACTTTCTGTACTCTGTGGCAAAAAAGATCATGCAGAACCCCGTCGGGAAATTCGTTATAATTCCCGGCTATTCGTCAAACCGTTTCAGCAATCAGGTATTACTGTGAACTTTATCGAAACCCGTGGCAACGACGGCCAGCATCCCCTGAAGGTCACCTTTTCCGAGGCCATCCTGAACCCCATCGCCTCCTATGGCGGCCTCTATTCGCCCGAGGCCCTGCCGGATTTAGGCAGCAGCTTCCTGTCCGATCACATCAAGGCCGACTACAAGACCCTCGCACGCGATATCCTCGCCGCTTTCGGTATCGATATCGAGCAGGCGGTGATCGATGAAGCATTGGCGCTCTACGACGAATTCGACGAGCCGGCCAACCCGGTGCCGGTGGTGAAGGTGAAGGACGACCTTTACGTCAGCGAGCTCTATCACGGCCCGACCCGGGCCTTTAAGGATATGGCGCTGCAGCCTTTTGGTGTGGTGCTCTCGTCGCTGGCGCAAAAGCGTAACGAGAACTACCTGATCCTTGCCGCCACCTCCGGCGATACCGGTCCGGCGGCGCTGGAGACCTTCAAGAACCGCGCGAACGTTCAGGTCGCCTGTATGTATCCGGATGGGGGGACCTCCGACGTGCAGCGCCTGCAGATGGTGACCGAGGATGCGGCCAATCTGAAGGTGATCGGCATCAAGGGTGATTTCGACGATGCCCAGGGTGCGCTCAAGCGTTTGCTCGGCTCTGATACCTTCAAGCAGAAGCTGAAAGAGAAGGCGATCTACCTCTCCGCCGCCAACTCGGTGAATTTCGGTCGTATCATCTTCCAGACCATCTACCATATCCACTCCTATCTGGAGCTGGTTCGTCAGAAGGCGATCGATCTGGGTGAAAAGGTCTACCTCGATGTGCCCAGTGGTAACTTCGGTAACGCCCTCGGTGGTTACTATGCAATGAAAATGGGGCTGCCGGTAAAGAAGATCCTCATCGCCTCGAACAACAACAATGTGCTGACACAGCTGATCAAGACCGGGCGCTACGACCTGCGTAACCTTGATGTGGTACCGACCACCTCGCCGGCGATGGATATTCTCAAGTCCTCCAACATCGAGCGTATCCTTTTCGACCTCTTCGGCGCCGAGCGTACCCGCGAGCTGATGGAGCAGCTCGACAGTGACAAGCACTACGAACTGAACGCCGAAGAGCTTGATAAACTGCAGGCGATCTTCGCCGCCGATTTTTGTGACGACGATGAGGGCAAGCGTTACATCAAGGAGGCCTTCGCCAGCGGCTACCTGATGGACCCGCATACCGCCACCTGCTTCAAGGCCTACGATACCTGTCGCAGCGAGCCGCTGAAGACCATCGCCTATTCCACCGCCGAGTGGACCAAGTTTTCGCCGGTGATCGCCAATGCCTTGACCGGTGAGGTGGATGCCCAGGATATCGATGCGCTCAAGTCGATTTCCAAAGAGGCAAAGATCGATATTCCGTCGGTGATAGGCGGGCTGTTCGCCAAGCCGGTCGCGCAGAAAACGGTGATCGATAAGGCCGATATTGAGCAGGAGATTCTGAGTTTCCTGTAACCGCTGAAAGCCAAAAGAAAAGGCCGTTCAAATGAACGGCCTTTTTATCGGTGCAGGATAATCCAGTCGGAGCGGTCAATTGCCTCTTCAGCGATATTTATGGGTGCGCAGGGCCTGCTTCGTTATTCCCATGCCCCATAAGTTCCTCTTGCCGCTCCTGATCCACCTTTTCCAGTTGCTTGCCAATCGAGGGGTATCGTTGTATCAACTCCTCAAGATCGTCCCTGTGTAGCTCGTAGAGTTGACTGGGTGTAACGGTGTGAATGGTGGCGTTGCGGGACTCATGGTGCATGAGCGCCATTTCGCCGAAAAAATCACCCGCCACGAGGGTGCCAAGATCGCGTTCCTCACCATCTTCCCGGCAGGAGACCCGAACCACACCACGCACAATGAGATAAAGTGAATCACCCACCTCACCCTGTTTGATGATGGTCTCTTTGCTATCCAGGGTATGCTGACGGAGTTTATCTCGAAGCTGGTTGATGCCGTCGCTATCGATTTCGCTGAAAAGCGGCACCCGACGTAACAGTTTTTCGGCATTAATCTGCAGTTTCTCTATGGTCTCACCGCGCAACTGATTGAGCTGGTGCTCAATGTCCAGCAGCAGGACCTCACTTCGACCCTGGGGTAGCATCCCCCTTTTTTCCTGCGTGTGCGTTGCCTCGGCTTCGGCCAGCAGCACCACTCTTTTGCCCAAACGCTCCTGCATGGATGTGACGAACTCGGGAAATTGCTCACTGATTTGATCGAGTTTAGTCCGTGCGATTCCGCGCCACTGGGTATAGTGATCGCGGACATCCTTCATGACACTGCCGGGAATCGCCTCGAGTCCTTCAAGCTCTTTGAGGTATTCCAGTACGCGGCCACTTCCCTGGTAGTGCCCCCATACCTCCTCATAGTTGCGAATCAGTCGGCGCATGCGTAGATGTTCGGCAATGGGGGACAGAAGTTTAGAGCCATCCAGGAAGCGGTAGACGTTGCGTTCGACCAGCCTGCGCATACGATGGGAATGAATATGTTCAAACGCGCCGTGGAAGCGGATGGCGTCGATTTGCAGGGTCAGCACCAGGGTCAGTTCGCGAAAGGCCCCTTCGGTCAGGTGGCCCTCGGAGTAGAGTCGATCATAGAACAGATTTTCTTCAGAGAGGGCGCGCAGATAGAGCAGGGCGGTTTCATCGTCGTGATTCATTTCGCGCTGGCGTAACTGCTGCATCAGGTGTTTGGTTGATTTCAGATTATGTTCACATTGCCGGGTGAGACGATGCGCAATATGTGAAGAGAAAAGTCCCCCAGCGCGCAGTTGGGGAATACGCTGCAGGGCGTGTTTATTGGCATCCAGCTCACGTTCCAGTAGTGCAATTCGATCCACAAGCGTCGGCTCATCCAGGCGCAACCAGCGGAACAGAGGTGCGATGGTGACCCCCTGCACCAGCAGGGTAAAGAGCACTGCTGCCGTGACCAGGGCGATAAAGGTCTCGGTATAGGGCATCGGCGGCAGGCTGAGCACGATGGCGATGGCGATGGCACCGCGCAGCCCCCCCCAGAACATGACGGTTTGATAGGCTTTGCTGATCGGCTTTGCCCCGGGCAAACGACCGACCAAAGGGAACATGCCGTAGATCAAGACAGCACGGGCAACAAGCATGGCCACAATCACCCAGGGCACAAGATCCAGTGACTCCCATAGCGCACTGAGTTCAACCTTGAGACCGAGCATGAGAAAGATCAGTGCATTGGCGGCGAAGGCCATCTGCTCCCAGAAATTATCCAGGGCTACACGAACCGAGGGGGAAATCTTGATCCTGCCCCATCCGCTAATCACCAGGCCGGCGCCTACCGTAGCCATGACCCCGCTGACACCCAGCGTTTCCTCTGCCAGCAGGAAGGAGAGATAGGCGAGGGCTGTGGTCAGAGGGATCTCGATAAAAGGGTCGGATTCGACCAGACCGAGGATAAAGGCGGCTATGAAGCCCAGAGTTACCCCTACCAGCAGGCCGCCAAAAAAAAGCGTGAAAAAGTCGAGAAAGCCGCTCATCACGGTTTCCCCGCTAACCGTGCCGGCGGCGATGACGCCAAGAAGAATGCGTGCCACCACGATGGAGGTGGCGTCATTAAACAGGCTCTCGCCTTCCACCATAATGGTCAGGCGCTCAGGCGCACCCAACTGGCGGAACATGGAGACCACGGCCACGGGATCGGTGGCACTTAAAATGGCACCCAGTAGCAGAGCGCCGCTAAGAGGAATCGAGGTGGCCAGCCAGATGATGAGACCAATCAAGCCGGTAGAGAGTAGCAGGCCCGGAATCGCCAGCGTAAGAATCGGCCCCATATTGTGGCGCAGTGAACGGGGGTCCAGATGGAGCGTGGACTCGAAAATAAGCGCTGGCAGGAAAACATAGAGGATCAGCTCGGGCGAGATCTCCAGCTCATGCAGGATCTCAAGACCATATGCCTCGTTGCCGGCCAGCTGTGAAAGGGCGATACCTGTCAGAACCAGAACCACCGTAAAGGGCAGTCGGACCTTCTTTGTGAAGGCGAGTATCGCCACCGCCAGCAACAGCAGGGCGATGATGCCGCCAACGAGTTCCGCAACGTGGGAGGTATGATGCATAGCTCGTCCTGTTCATTTTCCTTGTTGTTGAACCATGGTATCGCCAGCGGCCATCCGTTGCACCATTAAAAGGATTGTGGAGCACTTTCTCCGTAGACAGG
>JBEPXU010000190.1:0-4521 GCA_041641735.1 Ectothiorhodospiraceae bacterium | reverse complement strand
CATCTCAGGGCTTCGGTGTTCGGTGCTTGAGCTCCAGGTCCGCCTCAAACAGGCGCGCCTTGAGGGCCTGCCGTCCGTCACGAATATCCTCGGATAGGATGATCAGCGCCTCGGGGCAGTAGTTGATTTCGATAAACTCACTGATAACCTGCTCTGACTCATCCAACTGAACAACCCACCAAACCCCGGGAATAC
The DNA here is from genome assembly GCA_041641735.1 of Ectothiorhodospiraceae bacterium. Taxonomy (GTDB): domain Bacteria; phylum Pseudomonadota; class Gammaproteobacteria; order Thiohalomonadales; family Thiohalomonadaceae; genus JAPHTQ01. Next base: position 4,326 of record JBEPXU010000190.1, on the reverse strand, counting down.
CCGTCGCGCTGATACGGGTGTTAGCCGGCTCGAGCACCTCGGCATTGATGTCACCTTCACCCAGCACATCTGCCAGCATTTGCATATCCTCCTGGCCAAGCGGAATGGCCCGAAGATCGATATGGCTGGGTTCATCGTACTTCAGTAACTGTTCTAGCAGTTTGACAATTTCATGCAAGAGGGCATGGGCATTATCCCCCCGGCTGGCGTTATCCACGGTGTCGATCAGGTGAATTTTGTTGTCATCATCCTGTGCCATTATTCCCACTTATCATCCGGGTATTTACAATGCTTCGCCCGCTTTCAATACCGAGTTAACAGATACGTCACGTTTTGAGTATACTCTAGCACTTCCCCCTACAGGACCAAGGATCGTCCCTTGAATATTGCACTCGTCGAAGATGACCCGATACAGCGCAAACCCATTAGCGCATGGCTTGAAGAGGCCGGGCACCAGTGCCAGGGCTTTGCTGACTGTCAATCCTACCTGAGCCAATCGCGCGACCCAAATGACCACGACCTGCTACTGCTTGATTGGGAGCTGCCGGACAGCACCGGCCTGGAACTCCTGCAGTGGCTCCGAGAGCAATCTGGCCACAGCCTGCCGGTGATGTTTCTCACCCGCCGTGACCATGAAGAAGATATTGTTGCGGCCCTTCGAAGCGGGGCCGATGACTACCTGATTAAGCCCGCGCGCCGCAACGAACTGCTGGCACGCATTGAGGCGGTAGCGCGCCGTAATGGTCGCGTCCCGGCCTCAAGCAGCAATCAAATTATCGGGCCGTTTGAGTTCGATTCCCATAGCAGGCAGGTGAAAAAGAACGGGACCCCCCTAAGCCTGACTCAGAAGGAGTTCAGTCTGGCCCACTACCTGCTGAGCAACCTCGGCAAACTGATCACCCGCGATGAACTGCTGGAGAAGGTCTGGTTTCAGTCCGCCAGCCTGCAGACACGTACCGTCGATACACATATCAGTCGGCTGCGCAGAAAGTTGGAACTGATCCCCGAGCAGGGCTGGCACCTGAGCGCTGTATACCAGCACGGCTACCGTCTGGACTGGATAGGAGAGGAGCCCGTTTCTGCCTGATCCGTCGTGAGCCCGTTGCAAGCAGGTAAAGACCTGGCTCACGCCCTGTCCCTGATAAAGGCCCGCCAGAGATAACCTGCCGCCTGCTCTTCACCGGTCTGCACATAGCGCAGGGCATTTCGGTTCTGGAGCGTCCACTTCATCCGTTCATAGATCCCCGCCTTACCGGCAAACAAGAGCTGATCCCCGCTCTCCAGTATTGCATCACCGCCGGGAAATAGCTGCTCCTCACCGCTCTTTCGCTTCATCAACAGCGGCAGACACGAGAGGTGTTCTGTTCGCTCACGTGAGTCGCAAAGCAGGTTATCGACCGTAACAGTCTCCCCACCCTGCAGTGCTTCGTAGAGGGCCGGGGTATGGACCTCATCGATGGGGAAATACCAGACCTCGGGAACCACCTCGCCAATAACCGCAGTCAGGCGGCTGATCTGCTCATTGGCCCAGGCATTGGTCCGGCGCAGGATGAGATCGAGAAAATCATCCAGCAGCGGGGTGGTCAGCATGGCGAAAATATCCCGCGCAATGATCTCGCTGCGCTGCATCACCAGGTCCAGCAGGGCCGCCTGAAATATATCGTCGTTATCACGCTTGTTCTGGCGCGCCACCATGAACAGGTCGGGGTTAAGCTCTCCGGCGGTCATAATGATGGAGAGATTGTTGGCATCGTTATCGGTGCCTGCAACGATCCCCGCCGCCGTCTCGATGCCGGCGGTTCTTAATGTTTCCCCCTCGGTACCACGCCCGACGACGCAGAAGTTGCTGCAACCGGTCCCCTCCGGATCGGCTTCGATAATCACCGTATCGACCCCCTCCTTGTCCAGGTTGGCCTTGACCGCCTTGCCGAAACGACCGTAACCGCAAAGTATCCAGGTGCCATGGGGCGGATAGAGCGGCACCGGAAGCGGCGCCTCGGGCACACCGGTCAACCACTCGTAAAGCAGGTGTGTACCCGGTGAGTGCAGCGCCAACGCCAAACGGTTGGCAAAGGTGTCATAGGGATTGATGGTCCGGTCAGTGCCAAAGGAGGTCATATTGGCCTCGGCATCGTGGGTTTCCGCCCGGCAAATCACTTTCACCCCCGGGTGAAGCAGCTTGGTGGTGATGGCAATCTTGAGGTTGACCTGATCATCGTCGGTCAACGCCACCACCCCGGCGCAGTGGCGATGCAGCAAGCCCGCCTCCTTGAGGGTGAGCGAGAGACTGGCATCGGCGCACACCCCGGGGACATAGAGGCTGAGGTCCGTCAACTCCAGTTCGTTGATTCGTTCCGGATCGTGATCCACCACCACGGTACGCATATTGCGCTGAGCCATCGATTTGACCAGCAGGCTGCCGGTATCACCGTAACCGCAAACAATGTAGAACGGTTCGGCCATACGGCTGACGCCACGGGCAAAGGAGTTCTCCACCACCGCCTGCTTGAATGCCGGATCCTGAATCAGGGAGAGGATCTTACCGATGGCGTAGAGCCAGGAGATCACCGTGAGATAGACTGCCACCACGGTCCACATCCGCTGCGCCTCGTTGAATTCATAAGGCAATTCGCCAAAGCCGATGGTGGTGGCCATATAGCTGACAAAATAGAAGGCATGGAAAAAATCCATATGCCAGGGATTGCCCTCGGGGTCCGTACCCGGGATCAGCACCATGCCGAGAATGGAGATGGCGTAGGCAACGATCAGCAACACCAGTGGTGCACGCATACGTCGCAGGATCAGGAATATAACCTGATTCATGGGCGAGCCCACCGCTGCCCGGTTTGACACAGACAGAGAACCAGAGCTGTCATGCACACTCCCTTTTGTGTATTGCCATTTTTATGGCTAGCCGCCGGGAAACCGGCACTGACTAGCGTCGCAGATTCACCGTTTCGATGATCAGCAGCACCACAGAGGTGATATTGGCCAACAGCGCCCCGCCGGAGAGTGAAACAATGCTGCCAACAACAGAGGCGTCCATACCGCTCTGGGAGATATGCACCGCATAGCCCCAGACGATCGCCGCGACAATCAACTGCAGGTCTGCCACCAACGAGGTTGCCAGCAACACCGCCCCCATTTGGGTACGGTCACCGAATTTGAGCACCGTGGCGATCAGGTTGACCACAATGGCAAAAAACAGCTCGTAGACATTATGGTGTTCCGGGTTCTCGAACTCGCCGATAAAAAAACCGAAGTTGAGGGTCAGGGCCAGAACGATGAAAAATCCAAAGATGACCTTTTCCAGGTTCATTGTTATCTCCGCAGATTTATTGGAATGCAACAGGTAACGCGCGACGCCACCTTCTCCTTGCATTGTAGGCAAGTGACAAGGGAGTTCAAAGCACAACCATCAAACAACAAGAGAGGGTTGGGAGCGCTCACACGGTGCCCGAGGCAACCCGGAGGTTAAATCCTGTTGCGACTTTTTAACGGCGGTCCCGATGCCAGTCGATGCGCCCAGCGGGTGGTTTCCGGCAAGCGATAGCATGTCAGGCAGCGCATCACCCACTCGCGGGCAGACTCCAGACTGACACGATGGCCGGGCGAAATATAGAGCGGTTTGACGTTACTGCGGCTGCGAAGGACACAGCCGATCTCCTCATCGTTATCGTACAACGGCTGCCACTCCCCCTTTTCCATACCAGGTTCATCATGGGTTCCGATAAGACGGCTTTTGCCCACCCCGATGCTGGGACGGTCAAGCAACAGGCCCAGGTGGCTGGCGATCCCCAGACGACGGGGATGGGCTATCCCCTGCCCATCGCACAACAACAGATCCGGTAGCCGGGAAAGCTGTTCCATCGCCTGCAACACAGCAGGGATCTCGCGAAAGGAGAGCAGCCCCGGCACGTAGGGGAAACGGGTGGGCTGACGGGCGATGGCAGATTCACGCATCTCCAGTGACGGGTAGTCCAGCACCGCCACCGCGGCACGCGTAATCGTGTTCTTCTGCTCAAAGCCGACATCCACGCCTGCCACGGTCAGAATCTTGGCGTAGTCATCCTCGATACGGACCCAAGGGCGCAACTCCCGCTGCAGGGCAATGGCCTCTTTGGGGCTCAGGTCCCAGGAGTGTTGATGGTGTAACTGCATCGTTCGCAACGACCTCCTTGAACTTGAAAAATACCACCACCGGACGCAAAATGCCCGGCCACGCGACTTGAGGACAGTATCAGGCAATGAGCAGCAAATCCCCCTACATCTTCGATATCGATGGCGACGAGTTTCAGGAGAAGGTGATCGAGGCCTCCCACCAGC
>JBEPXU010000189.1:0-4572 GCA_041641735.1 Ectothiorhodospiraceae bacterium | reverse complement strand
TGTAATAACACGTTGTTTAAGCATGATTGGCCTGTTCTACCTGTTCACCCGTGCGCCCGAACCGACGCTGTCGGCTGGCATAGGAGGCAAAGGCCTCGTTGAGGCTATCTTGATTGAAATCCGGCCAGAGCAGATCGGTAAAATAGAGTTCGGTATAGGCCAGTTGCCAAAGCACAAAGTTACTGATCCGCTGCTCGCCACCGGTGCGGATGAACAGATCCGGTTCGGGCAGGTCACTCAGGGATAGGTGCTGCTGGATCAGATCCGGGGTAATTTGTTCGCTTGTCAGGCTTCCTGCCGCGACCTCATCGGCCAGCTGTCGACATGCCTGAGTAATATCCCAGCGTCCACCATAATTGGCGGCCACATTCAGACATAGCCTGTCGTTATCCCGGGTCAGCGCCTCACTCTCTGCGATGCGTTGCTGCAGTTCGTCGCTAAAAGCACTGGTATCGCCGATCACGCGCAGGCGTACGCCATTCTTATGCAGCTTCTTCACCTCGCTTTGCAGGGCCGATAAAAACAGCCCCATCAGCACCCCGACCTCATCCTTCGGCCGACGCCAGTTTTCACTACTGAAGGCGAACAGGGTCAACACCTCGACACCGGAAGCGATGCATCCCTTAATGGTCTTGCGCACCGCCTCAAGACCGACACGATGACCGGCAACGCGCGGCAGGTGACGCTTGCGTGCCCAGCGTCCATTGCCATCCATGATAATGGCAACATGCCGGGGTATTTTCTGCTTAGGGGAGTTGGATTCGTCTTGTCCGGCCATACCCACCGATATCCACTGTCGCTATTATAATGAAGAGTACACCGGTCTTGAGCCGGTATGCGGTTCCGTCCTAAATAGACAGCAGGTCCTGTTCTTTTTCCTCAACCAGCTTGTCGACTTCGGTGATATATTTATCGGTAATTTTCTGTATGGCTTCCTCGCCCCCGCGCGCCTCATCCTCGCTGATATCCTTATCCTTAAGCAGTGATTTGATATCGGAATTCGCATCACGACGGATATTACGAATAGCGACCTTGCCCTGCTCACCTTCCTGCTTGACCACCTTGGTCAGGTCACGACGGCGCTCCTCGGTCAGGGGCGGCATGGGAACACGAATCACCGTACCAGCGGTCGCGGGATTGAGGCCCAGGTCTGAGGTCATAATCGCCTTTTCCACCGCCTGTACCATGGATTTTTCCCAGGGAGTCACTGTCAGGGTACGGGAATCCTCCACAGCAACATTGGCCACCTGGCCGATCGGCACTTCGGAGCCGTAGTAGTCAACGGTGACGTGATTCAACAAACTGGGGTGGGGACGGCCAGTGCGAATCTTGGACAAATCGTTTTTAACCGCCTCAACGCTTTTGTGCATGCGAGATTCGGCATCTTTTTGAATATCGTTAATCATCACTTATCTCCACGCTCTACCAGGGTGCCTTCGTCTTCGCCGTGCATGATACTCATCAGCGCACCGGACTTATTCATATTAAACACCCGTAGCGGCAAATTGTGATCGCGGCACAAAACAATTGCCGTCAAGTCCATTACACCGAGCTGTTTTTCAAGCACCTCATCGTAGGTCAGGCGTGTGTAACGTGTAGCACTGGAATCCTTCATCGGATCGGCGCTGTACACACCATCCACCTTGGTCGCCTTGAGCACCAGATCGGCATTAATCTCGATCCCGCGCAGGGTTGCCGCAGAATCGGTAGTAAAAAAGGGGTTGCCAGTACCGGCCGCCATTATCACCACACGCCCCTTTTCCAGGTGACGAATGGCACGGCGTCGCGCATAGTCCTCACAGACCTGGTGAATAGGCAGCGCCGACATGACCCGTACGGTCACCCCTGCCTTCTCCAGACCGTCCTGCACGGACAGCGCGTTGATTACCGTTGCCAGCATACCCATGTGGTCAGCCGTGGCCCGCTCCATACCGCCGGATGCCAGGCTGACCCCACGAAAGATGTTGCCGCCGCCGATCACCAAACCGACCTCAACACCGGCCCTGACGGCCTCAGCGATCTCCTCGGAGATACGCTGCACCACAGCCGGGTCGATACCGAACTCCTGATCGCCCATCAGCGCTTCGCCGCTGAGTTTAAGGAGGATGCGCTTATAGGTCAGTTTGCTGTCGGCGTTGCTCATGGCTTAGCTACCTTTTACCTGAGCCATAACCTCGTCGGCAAAGTTCTCCTGTTTCTTCTCGATGCCCTCGCCCACCTCGAAACGCTCAAAGGCAGCGACCTTTGCACCGGCTCCGCTCAGCAGTTTCTCAACGGTGGTGTCGGGGTCCTTGACGAAGGGCTGACCCATCAGGGTGATCTCTTTAAGGAACTTGTTGATACGACCACCGATCATCTTCTCGATGATTTCGGCAGGCTTGCCGCTCTCTTTAGCCTGAGCGGTGAAGATTTCCTTCTCCTTCTCGATGATCGCCGGATCGACATCATCGGCAGAAACCGCCTGCGGCTTGCTGGCTGCGATGTGCATCGCGATGTCGCGACCCAGGTCGCTATCGCCGCCTTCCAGGTCGACCACAACACCGATACGGCTGCCGTGGGAGTAACTGGCCACCTCGCCCTTGGCATTGATCAGCTTGAAACGACGTACCGCCATGTTCTCACCGATCTTGGCAATCATCGCCTTCAGCGTGTCGGCCACGGAATCACCACCGGACATCGCGGTTCCCTGCAGTGCTTCCAGATCGGCCGGCTCGTTATCCAGCACCAGCTGCGCCACTTCTTCACAGAAGTTTTTGAAGTCATCGCCCTTGGCAACAAAGTCGGTCTCGCAGTTAACCTCAACGATAGCCGCCTTCTTGTTATCCGCGCTCGGCTTGATAGCGATCAGGCCCTCAGCCGCAGTACGGCCGGCCTTCTTGTCCGCCTTGGCCAAGCCGGTCTTGCGCATGTGCTCGATGGCGGCATCGATGTCGCCATCGCACTCAACCAATGCCTTCTTGCACTCCATCATGCCGGCGCCGGTGCGCTCGCGCAGATCCTTTACCATTGCAGCAGTAATTGCCATGTCTGAATGTCCTCTTAGCAATGCGTTAATCTATGTTATCCCCCGACGCAAATCCGGTCGCGAGATCAAATTCTTGTTTCAAAAAAGGGGGCAACGCCCCCTTTTCTCGGTCTGCCTGGCAGCTTAGCTCGCCGCCTCGGCATCCCCTTCCGTCACTTCCACAAACTCATCCTTGGTGGCACCGCCCGTGGTTGAGGAGGACGCCTTACCCTCGAGAACCGCATTGGCTGCCCCCTCAACGTAGAGGCTGATGGCGCGAATCGCATCATCGTTACCCGGGATGATGTAATCGATACCTTCAGGGCTGCAGTTGGTATCGATAACGGCAATCACCGGGATACCCAGCTTCTTCGCTTCACTGATAGCAATCTTCTCGTGGCCCACGTCGATAACGAACAGAGCATCGGGCAGACCACCCATGTCCTTGATACCGCCCATGGAGCGATCCAGCTTTTCCATCTCGCGGCGACGCATCAGCGCCTCTTTCTTTGTCAGGCGATCCAGAGAACCGTCCTGATCCATCGCTTCGAGGTCTTTCAGACGCTTGATGGACTGCTTGACGGTCTTGTAGTTGGTCAGCATGCCACCCAACCAGCGGTGGTTCACGTAAGGCATGCCGCAACGATCGGCCTCTTCCTTAATGATCTCGCGAGCCTGGCGCTTGGTGCCGACGAACAGGATATTGCCCTTCTTGGATGCCAGCTTGGATACGAAGTTCATCGCATCGTTGTACAGCGGCAGGGACTTTTCCAGATTGATGATATGAATCTTGTTACGATCACCGAAGATGAACGGGGCCATCTTGGGGTTCCAGTAACGGGTCTGGTGACCGAAGTGAATACCGGCCTCCAGCATTTGACGCATGGTAACATTAGCCATGTTGTAAGCTCCTTACAGTTGGGTTTTTCCTCCATGTGCCGGCGATTATCCAACCCCTCACGGGGCACCCGAATAACCCTTCAGCACATGTGTGGATTTCGACCTCTGCGGACCATCCGCTTTCGGCCGATTTTGGGTTTGCCTATAAAAGCCGCCCTTTATACCATAAGAGCCCTTGTTCAACAACGATTAAACCACCATGTGCAGTAGAGGGGCGGCCCCGGCAACGACCTCGACCAATGACAAATAAAACCAGGAATATCAAATAGATGAGTGTATCGATAAAGACTGCAGAAGAGATCGAGAAGATGCGCGTGGCCGGCAGATTGGCCGCCGAGGTACTGGAGATGATCGAGCAGCATGTGAAACCGGGTGCCACCACCGATGAACTGGATCGAATCTGCCATGACTATATCGTCAACGATCAGCAGGCTATCCCCGCCCCGCTCAACTACCATGGTTTTCCCAAATCCATCTGTACCTCGATTAACCATGTCGTCTGCCATGGTATTCCGGCAGAGAAAAAATTGAAAAAGGGCGATATCGTCAATATCGATATCACGGTGATTAAAGACGGTTATCACGGCGATACCAGCAAGATGTTCTTCGTCGGCGAACCGAGCATCAAGGCCAAGCGCCTGGTCGAGATCGCTCGCGACTGCCTGCTC
>JBEPXU010000188.1:0-4579 GCA_041641735.1 Ectothiorhodospiraceae bacterium | reverse complement strand
AGGCCCCATTCGTGTCGGACCCAAAACGCTTGAGGAGTACCTCGGGAAACCGTTCTTCGGCAAGGAGAAGCCTCTCAGCGGCATTGGCGTCGTCACCGGTCTGGCGTGGACGGCCATGGGTGGCGCAACCCTCAGTATCGAGGCGACACAGGTGCACAGTGCGAACCGTGGCTTCAAACTCACCGGCAAACTGGGCGAAGTCATGCGCGAGTCGGCAGAGATTGCCTACAGCTACGTCTCCTCCCACCTCAAGCAATTCAATGGGGATCCGGCGTTTTTCGATGCCGCCTTTGTCCACCTCCATGTTCCAGAGGGCGCCACGCCCAAGGACGGTCCTTCCGCCGGTATCACCATGGCGACGGCACTGCTGTCGCTGGCACGCAAACAGCGTATCAAGCGTCCACTGGCCATGACCGGCGAGTTGACCCTCACCGGCAGCGTCTACCCTGTCGGCGGCATCCGTGAAAAGGTTATTGCCGCACGACGCGCCAAGGTCATGGAACTAATCCTGCCGTATGCCAATAAGGGGGATTTTGAGGAGCTTCCGGAGCATATCCGGGAAGGGATTACCGCACACTTTGTGAAACACTATCGTGAGGTGGTTCCCATCGTATTCGGCGAATAGAAACAACCTGAGATAGCCCGCAATGCCTGCCGGTTAAGCGAGAGACTCGCAGGAAAAGGCTGTCATTGCATGTGCGATTGCCATGGATGGCTGAAGTACGGGCAGCGCAGGAGTCCGTTGTTTATGTGGCGAAGCAATCTCATTGTTTATCGCGACAACAGATTGCTTCGTCGCTTAGGCTCGGCTTTGGCTTTGTGCGTCGCTCTAACGCCTATTACCGTATAGGCGTCCTCGCAACGACAGAGCCCCCTAAATAGCTGACATTAGACAACGCCTGCGTTATTGGTCTTTCCAGTACCACCACTTGAGTTTTTCCGGCTCATGCGTCCGATTGCTGGCAAAATAGACTGCACAGCGAAAGACATACAGCACGCAGCGGTCGATATGCCCCCCATGCAATTGCATCAGACGCTGATACATCCGCTCAGGGTTCTGCCCTGCCAACTGCTCCGCACGTTGATAGCCGAGCGACTTCAACAACTCTTCCATCCGTGGTCCGATTCCGGGAATCTGGCGTAGTTTCATGGTGATTTGCTGCACAGTGTGTGAACAACCGGCTTTACCCAATGGAAAAAGACGTATATATATAATAGTGTTGATTCAGGCAGGAGCATCAACGTGCTTTACCCACATCGCCGCAATGCATCCACCCTTCTGGCCGGTATCCTAATGCTGACAGCAATGACAGCCTGCAGCAGTCCGGCACCCAAACCCATGGAGTTTGAACCGGCACCGACCGATACACAGAAACATCAACACCCCGCCGTCGACATTGCCCGCAAAATGGTGGGAACCCCGTATCGCTACGGTGGAAGCTCGCCGGAAAGCGGTTTCGATTGCAGCGGCTTGGTCTACTACTCCTATCGCAACGCCGGCATCAAGGTTCCGCGTACGACACAAAAGCTCTACAGGGACACTTTTAAGGTCGACCCGCGGGCCCTGCAACCCGGCGATCTGCTATTTTTCAATATTGAGGGAAAAATCTCGCATGTGGGGATCTATGTCGGCGGCATGCGTTTTCTCCACTCCCCCTCCAGTGGTAAAGCGGTCAGCTACGCTTCACTCAGCAATCCGTACTGGCGGGAACATCTCATTCGCGCCGGACGGCTTTTCTAGCGTAAAACCGGTAATCTGTTAGATTTACCGTTCGTTAATCAGTGCGGCCATCATGGCGATGTGATCATCACGGCTGTTTAATGCGGGAATATAGAACAGGGCCTTACCACCGGCAGCGATGAAAATGTCATGATTTTCCACCGCGATCTCCTCCAGGGTCTCAAGACAGTCGGCTGAGAATCCCGGACAAATCACCTCCACGCTTTTCACCCCGTCAGCGGCCAATTTCTCCAGGGTCTTGTCGGTATAGGGCTGTAACCACTCCTCACGGCCGAAGCGCGACTGGAATGTCAGCATCCATTCGTGCTCATCCAGACCAAGCTCGGCCGCAAGCAGATTCGCCGTCCTTTGGCACTGGGCATAGTAGGGATCCCCTTCATCACGATACCGCCGCGGTGTGCCGTGAAAGGATATCAGCAATTTTTCCGCAGGCTCTCTCCCCTCGCGATGGTCACGAACCGAATCGGCCAGTGCCTTGATGTAACGATCATCATCATGATAGTCGGCGATAAAGTTCAGGTGAGGAACCTTACGGGTCTGCCTCAAGGCATCACTGATCGCATCCAGCGTGGATGCCGTGGTGGAACAGGAGTTCTGTGGATAGAGTGGCAGCGCAATTACCCGCTTTATCCCTACACGTTCAAACTCCTCCAGAGCGGCCTGGATGGCCGGATTGCCGTAACGCATACCCAACACGACGTGATAACGGTTCGGGGCAATACGGTCCAGCTGTTGCTGCAACATACATTGCTGATCACGAGAGATAACCAACAGCGGTGAACCGCCCTCTGACCACACCTGCCGATAGGCGCGGGCGGAACGGGCCGGGCGTACACGCAAAATTACACCGTGGAGGATTAGCCACCAAAGCGGTCTGGGGAAATCGACGACACGCGGATCCCAGAGAAATTCCGCAAGATAACGCCTCAAAGCCGTAGGCGTGGGGGCATCCGGGGTGCCAAGGTTGGTCAGCAGGACCCCGGTTTTCTCTTCCGCTCGATTGTTTTCCATGACTCTCCGCTTAGCGCAAATATTTCTGTTGAGTATACCGCCATGAAAAAGATATGGGCATGCCACAATAAAAAACAGGCCCCGAAGGGCCTGTTTTACTATACACCGTGTACCGGTGAATCAGCCGAGGGCGGCGAAAACCGCTTCGCGGTTCTCTTCCACGCTCTTGCCGGTACCGACAACCTTGACGTATTTCGGTGCACCGGCCTCACCGCTTTCTGCCCACTTGGAGTAGAAATCGACCAGCGGTGCGGTCTGCTCGTGGTAGACGTCGAGACGTTTGCGTACGGTCTCTTCGTTATCGTCATCACGCTGGATCAGGTCCTCACCGGTCTCGTCGTCCTTGCCCTCCACCTTCGGCGGATTGAAGATGACATGATAGGTGCGACCGGAAGCCGGGTGTACGCGACGACCGCTCATGCGCTTGATGATCTCCTCATCGTCCACAGCGATTTCGACCACGTAGTCGAGCGGTACACCATCGGCCTTCAGGGCCTCGGCCTGCGGAATGGTGCGCGGGAAACCGTCGAACAGGAAGCCGTTCTTGCAGTCATCCTCGGCAATACGCTCCTTGACCAGGCCCAGAATGATGTCGTCAGACACCAGTCCGCCCTCGTCCATGATCTTTTTGGCCTCCAGACCCAGCGGAGTGCCGGCCTTAACGGCTGCACGCAGCATGTCGCCGGTGGAGATTTGAGGAATATTGTATTTTTCGCAGATAAACTGTGCTTGTGTACCCTTGCCCGCACCGGGCGGTCCCAACAGGATCAGGCGCATTGTACGCTCCTTTCGATTGTCATTATTCCGAACTTCAACACGCGATTATGCCGACTGGAAGCAAATAAGGGCAAACAAGCTTATCAATGGGCCAATGCGAAGGATTTATTGGCCGACGAATCAGGGGTACAGGATGCCCTCTCAAGCACCGGCGGGTTGTGACTCTCCCGCCGTAGTGGGAAACGAAGCGACGGGGTCTAGCTGCTTTGCATCAGCTGCGAGCCGTTGATCTGAAACACCTCGAAGGGGTCTCTGCCCCAGCGCATCAGTTTATTGAGGGTTAACTCCTCCAGCCCTTCAAAGGCGCCGCCTTTTTGGATGGAGCTAAGCAGGAGCTGCATTTTCAGGGTGTTGGGGCTGTAGTGCTCGGCCAGTCCACTGGGGGCACCACTGCGGGTCGGACGCAGACGCGGCATGGTATAGGCAGTGCACTGGGCCTGCTCGACCTGGACACTGGAAAAGGCACGGGATAGGCGACGTCGCAGTTCCCGCCGCGCATAGTTGGCGCAAAAGATGGCAATCTCATCAATCAGCAACAGCAGTGCCGGGTCGACCACCTCAGGCAAATCACGGAAGAAATCGAGTGCCGGATAGTACCCCAGCCCCTCCTCCATAACATAGGCATCCACCTGACCTGCCAAGTTTTCACCCAAGACCCAGGGCAGGTAACCCGTATTGGGCTCCACCACCGTCTCGGGAACCGTAACGGTGAGACTCGCGGCGACTGTCACAACTTCAATACTAGGTGCCATATATCACCAGAGGGTTTCATTTCAGGCGCGGCGACGACCACGACGGCGACGACCACGTCCCCGCCCCATCTCCTCCGGGTCACGACCGCGCAGACGATAGATTTGCTTGCGAAGCGGCACGGTTACCGGCTCAATCTTCTCATTCATCACCGTACCCACCGCATCGGTCTGTCCGAAAATGGGATTGAGCAGGTATTCACTCACATGGGCGAGGGTAAGAATGGCCCGCAACTCCTGCTCCAGCTCCGGAACCGCCTGCAGTATCGCTTTAAGCTCATCATCATCCTGCAGCAACTGC
>JBEPXU010000187.1:0-4584 GCA_041641735.1 Ectothiorhodospiraceae bacterium | reverse complement strand
GCAGCAGTTCGTATTTGAGGTGAGAAAGCTGCTCTTCATTCATGCTGGCAGCCACATCCGCCAACATATCCAAGGTTATGGATTTGCGCTGAAAATACACCTCACGGTGGTGCATAGACCAGAGTGTCTCCGGCTCGACCAGAAGTTGGTGCAGCTTCCGAGAAAAACGGTCCTTCTCATTTCGGTAGGACAGCGCAGAGAAAAAAGCTTCCTGCCAGCGCCGACGCTTATCCAGCCAGGCAGTATCACCATTACTTCCAAGCCCTGCTGACCATTCTTCGATGCGGCCCAGCTGTACCGGCTGCAACTCCCCAATCCAGCGCTCAAGCAAACGGCTCATACGCTCGATACGGCGCTTGGCACGCTTTTCCTCTGAGAGCGCCTTGTATTCCTGTTCCGATTCACGTCGAGTGTTTTTCAGATTAGTAACCAGTTCATTTATCTGTTCATCACTGGCCGTTTCGAGTATCACTGTTGCATCCTGCGACACTTCGCCCATCAAGTCGCGCCAGAAAAGGTGCGTGGTCTTGTAGTGTGCCTCCAGTTTTTTACGGTCGAAGGCATTGGGCGTGGCCTCCAGTTTGCGGAACCACGTCGCGTAGCGCTGCAATTGGGTACTGCAATGCCACTCCAGCAGCGCCTCTAGTCTTTTTTCCAGTGCACTATGCTGCTTATCATCCAGCGTAACGTAGTCAGTGACATACCAGGGGACAAGCCAATCCAGCTGGCGATAGATAAAACCAAACGAACACCCGGTAGTGACAAGGAGTACAGCCACAAGAAGAAAAGCAGCGAGACGTGGAAACTGGCCCATATTCGGCACCTGCAGCATCTACTACTGCAAGTGTAGGCTAGATACAGTCGGATTGTTTCTCCAGCAACTGAGGATGGCCGAAATAGTAGCCCTGCAGATGGGTGGGTTCCAGTACGGCGACACTTTCCAGGGTCTCTTCGCTATCAATACCTTCCGCCACCAATTTATAGCCGGCCTCTTTTATCATCCGTGCCGTATGCTCAATAATTGTGCGGGTACGCCGGTCCCTGTTCAGGTCATGCACCATGGATATATCAAACTTAACGATATCCACAGGCATATTGGCAAGATAACGGATCGAGGAATAACCGCTACCGAAATCATCCAGTGCCACCTGAAAACCATGCTTGCGCATCTTCTGCAGACACTCCGAGGCATGCTGTAGATGACTGATAAAGTTTGTCTCCGTCACCTCAATGACGATCGGGTGGTCATCCAGAAAACGTGCCAGCCCATCAAAAAGCTCACAAAAACCGTTCACCACGAGGAACGCACCGGAGACATTTATCGATACACCGACGCCGCGCTGAAACAGACCTTTTTCCAGATCAACTTCTACAGCCCTTAGCACTGCCTTGTCCAGCTCCACATCCAGGCGGCGGCGAGAAATAATGGGGAAAATGTCGCTAGGATTGATAATCCCCGAACCACTTTTCATTCTTACCAAAGCTTCATAGTAAACTGGCTGGTAATCCGACGCGCGCACCAGTGGTTGATAATGCATCATTATCCCCTCACCACTTTCCAGTGCATGAAGGACGGCACCGACAATTCTGTTTGAGACAAGGGCCGAGGCTTCCTGCTCCAGGCTCGGTGTATAGTGAACAATCTTTTCTCGTGTGGAACCCTTGGCATGGTACATCGCCACATCGGCCTGCCTTGGCAACTCTGAAAGATTGGCAATATCCGTACCGCTGGCATGAGCAAGCCCAACGCTCAGTTTAACCGTTTCCTTAATCCCCAACTGACGAAAGGCGTGCTGCTGCACTGCCTCGACACAGCGCAAGGCAACCTGATGCGCGCCATCCCGATCGGCATTGATCAGGACGGTAACAAACTCATCACCACCGAGCCGGTATAACTTCTCACCATCACGCAGCACCCCTTCGAGGATCTCGGCAATACTCTGTATCACCCTGTCTCCGACTTCATGGCCGTAGGTATCGTTAATGGCCTTGAAGAAATCACAATCGAGCAGTAATAACGACACCTCTATTCGCTTGTCTTTTGCAAGCTGCACCAACTCATGCCAATCCTCATCAAAGGCCAGCCTGTTCTTTACCCCGGTCAGGGCATCCTGGTGGGCCAAAGTCCAAAGCTCCACATTTTGTCGATCGAGTTTGATGCGAATACTGTCCAACTCACACTGATACTCATTCAGCGAATCGCGAACCGCGACCAGCTCGGCAACCCTTGGCAACACCCCGACCGCATCATTACTTATCTCCCGCTCTCCCTTCCGCAATTGGGATATATGCTTCCCCAGCTCAACCAGAGGTTTAATAAACAGTACGGCGATCGCTGCATAGAACACCCCCAGCATCAAAACAAACAGAATAAAGTAATCACGCAGCGAGCTCTTCAGGAGTTCACCGAAGGTGCTCGATGTCGTTTCCTTCACCAATTGATAGTGAAGTGATGACATAGCCGCCTTGATGTTAAACGGTCTTTTCTCGCTTCCCTCAAGCATTATGCTCTCTGGCTTGATGTAGACAAAGCGATTAAGTTGCCGAAGTGCCTCAATAAAATCGACCTGCAACGCCAAGTAACCATCCACCCCCCTGTCTTCCCCTCGTGAGGAGATCGCCGCATAGGCCATCAGGTACTTATGGTCTTTGGAATCCAGCAGCCAGCTGTTCTGGGTTGGTAATGTCGTCGGGAAGGTTTGGTACGGCAGGGATACCAAGGCCTTTTTTTCCTTGTCATAGAGTTCAACGCCATGGACATATGCGGGGAAGCGTTCTGAACGTTCGACATGCATTTCACGCCAATAGACATAATAGGTCGGGTCACCGAGCTGTTGGTGAATTTCGTCCCATTGCGTGAGGTCATCCAGTATGCGCGTTGTTTTGTCAAAAACCGTCACGACAGCGCGCTGAAGTTCGGCCTTGGCCGCACTTTCCCGCTCCTGGCTGATTGCCTGCTTAATTTCGGCCCCTTGAATCAACAGGTTGGCACCGAAAACGGCAAATAGCAGAAAACCGAAAAGACTCAGGGCAAATAGATAGGATTTGGCTGTCAGTTTGCGCAACGATCAATCCCTTCCTACGGTGTATTGTTTACACCCTGAAGAACCGCATCAAGCAGTTCAAATTCACTGGTCGCATCGAAAAAGTGGGTTGCTCCGGGTATGACCTTGACCGTCGTACCGGTTTTTCTTATGGCCTCAACCCAGTCGGAGGAAAAGCGCCGGTCAGCCCCCCCCATAATAACCTCGACCGGCACCTTGCTTGCACGTAGGCTGGAGAGCACACGGTCATGTGACCAGTTGATATAGGAGAGGTACGCTTCCGGTGTTGATGTATAGTTCTCACAAAACACCAGATGATATTCACGTAAAGGCGACTGTGGCAGGGTCTGCAGCTTTTTCGCCATTGCTATCTCTGCGGCAGCGATCTTCTCCGGTGTATAACGCCGGATATTGACCAGGCTGGTTGCAATCACCTTCTTGACAGCCTTCGGCGGTGTATTGGCAACATAGCTGACAAGCTTTAGTGAGCCTGTAGAGTGCCCCACCAGCATCACCGACTGATAACCACGTTTAGTCAGCCATTTCACCCAAAAATCAATTTCGGCTAAATCATCGCCCCATGTTTGAGTATGAATCGATTCACAGGGAACACTGGCTCGCCGTGCCTCCACATTCAGCGACAGGGTTGGTGCCAGAACGGTATAACCACTGTCGGACAGCTCACCCGTCAGGCTCTTCACCGTATTGAAATTGCGCGTCGTCATGAAACCATGCAACACGAGGATTGCATGCGCACCGGTTTCGCCACGGTGAAATTCTGCCGTCACGGTCAGACCCGAGGGCAAGCGACTGGATACCTCCTCAGCACGCAGCCCGGGAACAACCATCAGTAAGCACACAATCCCCAGCAGCCATCCACTCCCTGCGGCATCGTGTTTTGCAGGACCCGACATCGGATCACCCCCACATCATCATCTGATTATTTTTATTATCGACCCATGTTGATATTCATCCGGGTCATTCTGTCACCATTGCAGTGCAAGTGTGTTTGCATGCCATGCGACAACGACTTATTCGTCAAAAATTTCACCGGCCAGTTTTTTCAGGGGCCCACCGGAGAGGCGGTAAACCGTCCACTCATCCTTGGCCATCGCCCCTAGCATATCGTAAAACTCAACGGCTTGGATATCGCTTGCCTTTACCCACCACTCCAGGCGTCGACAGCCCCGCTCGATGGTCAAACTCGCAAGATAGGCGAGCAGTCGGCGACCGATGCCCCGCCCTCTCCAGTCAGGACTGACATAGAGGTCCTCAAGATGCAGTCCACACTGCCCGCGAAACGTGGAGTAATTGCCATAAAATAGCGCAAACCCTGCCACATTATCGCCTAACTCCGCCAATAACACCTCGGCCTTTGGCTGGCTGCCGAACAACGCATCATGCAGGTCTGACCCATCGACCACTAACTCATGGGAAAGCGTCAAATGCTGCGCCAGAGCCTCGATCATGGTGTGGATAATCGATAGGTCATTCTCTGCCGCCGCCCGGATCCTGACCTCTTCTTCTGCAGCCATTCAAC
>JBEPXU010000186.1:0-4621 GCA_041641735.1 Ectothiorhodospiraceae bacterium | reverse complement strand
ACTCAGGGTCAACAGTACTGCCCAGGGACGGAGTTTTGCGGTGAGCGCTTCCGGGTACCCCCGCTTCGCCATTGCCGAAACGCTCTCGCGGTAGAGATCGGCGGGCACAAAATCGGACAACTTTTGTGCGGCAGGCAACATGATGGCCTGCGCCATCTTTGCCTGAGCCTCCGGAGTCAACTCCAACTCCAACACCAACGTATCCGCCCCCTTGAGGGCCTGCTCAACCTGTGCAGGAAAATCAAGGACCCTCGGGTCTTCCGAATGTATGGTCCCGAAAAGGTAACTGCTTACCCCTTGCTGGTTCTCAACCCGCCACAGTAACGCCTGCTCGGCGGCCTGCACCGGAGCGGCCAACAGCGCAAACAGGATCAACGCTGTGGCATTGAAGAGCCGGTGGGATATTTTTTTCATCGTATTCCTCCTAACCTTAGAAAAACCGCTGGCGATCCGGTAAGCTCTGCCACCATGTCTGAGCCAATCATATACCAAATCGCCAACCGTTTTCGCGGCTTCCTGCCGGTGGTGGTCGACGTGGAGACCGCGGGATTCAACGCCGAAACAGACGCGTTGCTCGAAATTGCCGCGGTCACCGTACGTATGGACAGTAGCGGAAAAATCTACCGCCACGAGAGCCATGCCTGTCACGTAGAGCCTTTTCCCGGCGCCAACCTCGATCAACGCGCACTGGACTTCACCGGCATCGATCCCTTCAACCCGTTTCGCATGGCCAAACAGGAAGGCAAGGCGCTGGAGCACATCTTTGCCCCCATCCGTGAGGAAGTAAAGGCCCAGGGGTGCACCCGTGCGATCCTGGTGGGTCACAACCCCTTCTTTGATCTGGGTTTTCTCAAGGCGGCGGTAGAACGCACAGGCAACAAAAAGAGCCCGTTCCACAGTTTCAGCACCTTTGATACCGCAACGCTGGGCGGCCTTGCCTATGGGCAGACGGTATTAGCCAAGGCGGCACAGGCAGCCGGTATCGAATGGGACAACACCCAGGCCCACTCGGCCATTTACGATGCCGAGCGCACCGCTGACCTGTTTTGTGCCATCGTCAATCTCTGGCACAAAATGGGCGGCTGCCCCATCGCTGCCCAGGAAGACGATTAAAAAAGGGCGCCAGCGGCGCCCTTTTTATCGCTCAACTCCGCCCCTCCGGCTCAATCATCCTCCCAATAACCGACACCGGGAATACGAATCTCCCTCTCGGCAAAGGAACCGGTCTCCGCACGGGTGTGGCAGGCCGCACAGTTGCTGAGACTGCGCACATCCGAATTGTTTTTCAGGACACGGGCCGGGATCTCATTGTGCTTGTAGCGAATATAGGGGACATCGGTAATGCGTAGCGGTGCATCGTTTCCGGCGGAACGCGCAATTTTGCGGGAGCGATAGAAATCCGACTTGTCGGCGGCATTGGCCACCAGGTAATCGGTCAGCTCCTTGCGGCTCTGTTCGAACAGCTCGGCGTTTTCACCAAAATGGTCCTCCAGGCCACCCATCAGTTTTTTCCAGGAAGCCGCCGGCAGCAGCCCCGGCTGATAGGCAAAGTGGCAACTGCCGCACTCGCTTTTGTAAAGATCGTTTTTCACCGGTGCCACATCCGGACCACGGCGGGACCAGCCCCAATCGTCATCGGCCATCACGGCACCACTGGCAAGCATGCATGCCGCCAGGGCCATTATCGAGATTCGTTTCAGTTTCATTTTTAATTCCTCCTGTACGGCTTAGAGGTTACGCAGGTAGCTGAGGATATCCCCCTTCTCCTGCGGTGTGCATTTGCGTCCCACGGTCCACTTGCAGTTACGCATGAACCACTTCTCGATCTCTCGCACCTCGGTCAGGCGCTTCGGGTTAACCGATGGGGCCAGCGGCTTGATCGCCTTGCCGGTACGGGCATGCTTGCCTATGGCACGCGGGTCATCGGTATGGCAGGTGGAGCAGCTGCGCGCTTTGTCCGCCTTGGCATGCGTGTATTTCTTGGTCCACATCGCTTTACCGCGCTCGGCATCGAAGGGGCCTGCACCTTCCGCCTTGTAGGCAGAAAGCCGTTCGTCCACCACACCGGCAGCCTGTGCCGGGATGGCAGCCAAACTGGCCAGCCCCAGCGTGATAATAGTTAGCAGTTTTTTCATCGTCGTACTCCGTCTTCGTAGTCAGTCAGGAAGGCGCATCGCGCCATTCATAAAGCCGCCCTGCTTCGCATCCCGGTGACAGGCAGCGCAGTTGAACTTGCCGTTGACCGAGGGCCGCTTCCAGACGGCAGCATCGATTTCACGGTGCACTTTTTTCCAGTAAGGGGTATCGGTAATACGCAGTGGCGTCTCACCGGCGTCAATTGAGTGCAGGGTGCGCCAGCTGGCCTCACGTTGTACCGGCTCCGCACTGTTCGCTGAGGCATAGTTTCTTAATGCGGTTACGGTCTCCGGTGCCAGGAACAGATCCTCCCCGAAGTGATCGTGCTGCTGGTCCAGCATCGTTTGCCAGGAACGGGCCGGCAACAGGCTGGGGGAGTAAGCCATGTGGCACTCGCTACAGGCCTCCTGCCATAAGTCACTGCGTTTGAGCTCGGCACCGACAAACGGCAGATAAGGCTTGTCGGGTCCCGATTTCAGATAGGGATAGAACCAGCCGGCAGCGAAACCGATGACCACCAGCAACAGCACCAACCCGGTAAGCGGCGAATTACGCGACTCGATGCCAGAACCGTTTACCTGCTTATAACCGGTTACCATGGAGCGCGGCAGGTTCTGTCGTTGCAACCGACTCTCCAGTATGACCGCCGAAATGTGCAGCAACACGATACCGAGCAACACCCAGGCTAATACTTCATGCCATTCGTGCACGGCAACGCCCTGAGCGATGGTGAAACTGCCGGCTAGCGGGCCAAAACCCTCCTCGCCGCCCAGCACCACCAGGCCTGTGACACCCAGCGCCAGAACCAGCCCGAGCATCACCAAAATGGCGAGGGCCCCGGCCGGGTTATGACCGGCCTCATGTTCTCGTGCCGGATTGAACAGGTTTCGCAGGTGGGAAGTAACCGCCGCCGGTCCGCGTACGAACTGGCCGAAGCGGGCATAGTGTCCACCGATCACGCCCCAGACCAGTCGAAAGGCCACCAGCCCCAGCGCGACATACCCGGTAAACAGGTGCAGGTCGGTGTAGCGCGGGTCGTCACCGCTGACCCACGCAACGGTGCAGGCAGCGGCGAACAACCAGTGGAACAGGCGGGTGGGCAGGTCCCAGATACGCACGACGCTCACCGGATTACTCCTTCTCCTTGCGACCGGTAACCATGGCACGCGGAAGGTTCTCGCTGTGGGCAAAGCTGCTCAGCACCACACCGCCGATGTGCAGAATCACCAGGAACAGGGTGAAGTTGGCGAAGAACTCGTGCAGCTCCTCCCACACCTCTTCGCCTTCATCCTCACCGTGGCCCTCACGGTATTCGCCATACTCATCGCCATCATCGTCAGCAACGGCAGTGCTGATGGGGCTGATATTCTCAATCTGCATGTTGGCAAAGGGGCCGGCATTCTCCTCTACCGCATAGAGTTTCATACCGGTGAGGGTGGTGCCTGCCAGGGAAATCAGCAGCGCAATCACCATGGCGCCGCCAGCCGGATTGTGGCCGATGTAGCGCTTGGCCCGGAAATAAAAGATATCCTTCAGATAGGCCCAGATAGTCGAAGGGCTGAAGACAAAATCACTGAAGCGGGCATGCTTGGTGCCGACAAAACCCCAGGCAACACGGAACGCCACCAGTCCTGCAACGGTATATCCAGCCAGAACATGGATATCCTGAAGATCATCCTCTGTAAAATAGGCGGTAAAAAAGGCCACCACCAGAGTCCAGTGGAAGATCCTCACCAACGGGTCCCAGACCCTGACTTCATATGTCGAATTCATCGAATTTACCCCTTTAGTGGTAACAATGGTTTGCATTTATACCCTGACAAACTGAAGGTAAACTTAATTTCGGGAAATCAAGGCAAACCATGCACGTGCCCAATCGCCGTTTCAGACCACAAATTCTGTGCACTTTGTCACAATTACACCAAAAATAATGGGGGAAATTGACTAGTGTCACATACATGAAATCCATACGTCCTTTATGCTGCTCGTTCCCTTAAGCAATTAGATAAAGAGATAATCAGCATGAAGAATACCTCTACCACTAAATACCTCCACATTATTCTCCTGACCGTACTGGGTCTGGGCCTTGCCGCTTGCGGTGATAACGAGTCTGCGGAGAAGAACAAAGAAGAAATGAGCGCTGAAGCGCCTGCAGAGAGCATGGATAAGGCTGCTGATGAGGGCATGGCTGCTGACACCGAGGGTGAAATGGACAGCGCTGCCAAAGAAGGTGAGATGGATGCGGCCGCTGAGGGTGAAATGGACGCCGCTGCTGAGGGTGAAATGGACGCCGCTGCCGAAGGTGAAATGGACGCCGCTGCCGAAGGCGAGGCGGATACCACAGCTGAAGGTGAAATGGCTGCTCCCGCTGAAGGCGAAAGCACCCCGTCAGAGTAAGACTCTGGCATAGCGGCAACCAAACTGGTTGCACCGCTTAAATAAAAAAGCCGGCATAACGCCGGCTTTTTTATTGGCCAAACACAGA
>JBEPXU010000185.1:0-4641 GCA_041641735.1 Ectothiorhodospiraceae bacterium | reverse complement strand
GGCACTGGAGCGCAAGGTGCAACTCAAGTCCGGCGGTTACCTGATCATCGACCAGACCGAGGCGATGACCACCATCGATGTGAATACCGGTGCCTTTGTGGGGCATCGCAACCTGGAAGAGACCATCTTCAAGACTAATCTTGAAGCCGCACAGGCAATTGCAAGACAGCTTCGACTGCGCAATCTGGGCGGTATCATCATCATCGATTTTATCGATATGGAGGATGACGAGCACAAGCGCCAGGTACTCCGTGCGCTGGAGAAGGTGCTCGAGCGGGATCATGCCAAACCGCATATCAGTGAGGTCTCCTCACTGGGTCTGGTGCAGATGACCCGTAAGCGCAATCGCGAGAGCCTGGAGCACGTTCTGTGTGAAGTCTGTCCGACCTGCAATGGTCGTGGGACACTGAAAACACCCGAGACGGTTTGCTATGAAATCTATCGCGAGATTATGCGAGAGGCGCGGCAGTATGATGCCCAGCAGCTACTGGTTCTTGCCTCGCAGGAAGTGGTGGATATGCTGCTGGATGAGGAGTCCACCAGTGTTGCGGAACTGGAGGAGTTTATCGGCCGTCCTATTAATTTCCAGGTCGAGACGCTCTATACCCAGGAGCAGTTTGATGTGGTTCTGATGTAAGTCACACCCTTTTGTTGTGCTGCGATATATGATCTGCTGCCATGTGATGACAATGGAATGGAACAAATAGGTCACCAATGCGCCACGTCTCCCGACTGAAAAGCTTTATCTGGTATGGCACGGTTGCATTGCTGGTGACACTGGCTGTGCTGGTGACTGTGGCGCGACTGACCATCAGCTCCGCCAGTGAGTACCGTGAACGGCTTGAAGAGATCGCAGGGGATTACCTTGGCCAACCCGTTACCATCAAAAGCATGGATGCCCGCCTGGTGGGGATCAAACCCACCATCCTCCTCAACGATGTTTCCCTGCGTGAAGAGGCGACCAACGAGCAACTTGCCCACTTTTCGCAAATAGCCGTTGCTCTCAATCCACTCTCATCGCTCTTCAGCCTCTCTCCGGTCATGGACCTGACGGTGCAGGGGGCTAACATTGTCGTCATTCAACAGCTCGATGACAGTTTTTCCCTCCAGGGTGTGACGCTTTCGCAGCAGGCAAAAAATACCGAGGCGGGTGGTGCCCTCGGGGCCTGGTTTTTAAGTCAGTCACGCTTGGCGCTGGAAGGTAGTCGCGTGATCTGGCGTAACAAAAAAACTGATCGGGAGGTGGTGTTTGAGGGGGTGAATATTGAATTACAGAACCTGCAGTCACGCCATCGTCTGAGTGCAGAGGTGCAGCTTCCTGATGAGCTGGGTAAGGAGTTGCGTTTGGCTCTGGATATTCAGGGAAACCTGCTTGACCGGCGTGACTGGGCCGGTGAGATGTATGTCAAAACCGTGCAACTAAAGCCGGCACGCTGGATAAAGAATTTCGATGTGAAAGGGTTTCGCTTTCAGCAGGGGAGCATCGATCTTGAGGCATGGAGCCGATGGCAGAAGGGTGGGCTTGAGTCTGTTCAGGGGGAACTGGACCTCTCCAATCTGGATGTGTTGAGCAATGACAGGAAGCTGCCCCTGGACAGCCTGGCCGGGCAGTTCCGTTTCCTGATGGATAAGGATGGCTGGGAGGTGAATATGCAAAAGGCCACCGTCAGGGAGGGTAAAAAGGGTGCAGTACCATTTCGTTTGCAGCTGCAACAGCATCAAGGTGTTAGCAGCGTTCGGGCACGTAATCTGGATATCCAGCGCCTGATGGCTTTCGTCTCTCAATTGCCGGGCTTGAAGTCTGGACAGCGTAGCCAGTTGCAGGCGCTGAAACCTGAAGGTCGGCTAAAAACCCTTCGGGTGGATCTTAAACAGGGAGCAGTACTGGGAGCCGTTGCCTCCCTGAAAGGGTTCAAGGTGGAGGCTCAGGGGAAACTCCCCGGCCTAAACGGCCTGAATGCAAACCTGAGTTTCGATGGTACTAATGGTGAAGTGGATATCGATAGCCGTCACCTTGCGCTGGATCTTCCGCGGCTGTTTGCAAAAAAGTTGCAGCTTGAAAACACACAGGGGCGTATCAGGGCAAGTCGGCAAGCAGGTGGGTGGAAAATCGCGACGAAGCACTTCGCGGTCAATAACAGCGATATCGCCGTTTCAGTGAGTATGTCGCTGCAACTGCAGCCGAATGAGGTACCACTTATCTCGCTTGCGGGACGCTTCCAGGATGGCCGTGCAGTGTCGGTACCTGACTATCTTCCGGTGAAGATAATGCCCGACAAGGCAGTGGCGTGGTTGAACCGGGCCTTCGTTGCCGGAAAGGTCGAACAGGGCGAGGTGTTGCTCCATGGGCGACTCGAAAAATCATTACTGCGAAATGAACAGGGACACTTTGAGGTTCGCTTCGACGCCAGTGAGGTGACTCTGGACTATATGCCGGGTTGGCCACAGATCCGTGCAATTAATGGTAAGGCCCGTTTTACCGGTCTCGGCATGGAGGTTGATGCCCGTTCAGCCCGTATCTACCAGTCTGCAGTCGGACCTACACGTGTCAGAATCCCCCGGTTCAACCAGGCCGCGCTGGAACTGGAGGGTAATGTCGCGGCTTCTGCCAATGATGCGCTGCGCTTTGTGAAAGAGTCTCCCCTTGTTGATGCTGCGGACGATGTCTTGGCGAAGATCGAGGGTGAGGGGGTGACCCCATTAAATCTGCGATTATCCATTCCGCTCTCTACCAAGGCTAAGCAAATATCACCACTTGCGGTCGATGGCAAAGTGGAGTTTCGGAATAACAGGCTTCAGGTGGTAAAGGGAGTTACGCTCGACAAAGTGAGAGGTGAGTTGGCGTTTAATGAGAATAGCTTCAGCGCCCAACGTATTGATGCGACGATGTATGGTTCACCGGTGAGCATGACTGTCTTCACCGAAAAGCCGGATCAGGATACACGTGGGCCTACGGTCATCGCTGCACAGGGCCACGCCACAGCGGAGGCATTGCGTCAGGAGTTTAAGAGTCCGTTGCTTGAGTCGATCGAGGGCGAATCTGACTGGCAAGCCCGCCTGACATTGACACCGGGTGACCAGGGAGGGGTGGAGCTGGATCTCCAGTCGGGACTGGACGGTATGGCGGTGGCCTTGCCGGTACCGCTCATGAAAGAGGCGACCGAGAAGCGTGCGCTCTCAGTTGCTATAGGCCTTGCAGGGGCAAAGGCGGGATACAGCACACTTCGATACGGCAATGCACTGAAGATGAAGTTACAGCAGGATGGCTGGATGGGGCGTCTGCAACGGATGGCCTTGCAGTTCGGGGATGAGAGTGAAGTACGTCTACCCGAGCAGGAGGTGATCCATATTAGTGGCGTGCTGAACCGCTTCGACTGGCGGAAATGGCATAAGGTGATGGAACATGGGTCCGGAGGGGGAGAAAAGGTGCGCCTGCTACCCCTCGTTGTTCGCTTGCAGCGTCTGAAAATCGATCATGCAGAATCCCCGGCGGACAATACCACCGATGTTATACCGGCTATTCCACGTATCGATCTTCTTGTCAGGGACTTTACCTACGAGGGAATGCCCTTTGGCGAGGTTGCCTTGCGGGTAGAGCCCCAGGAGCCGGGTCTTAGCTTTGAGGACCTTTCTGTTAGCGCAAAACACTTTACCCTCAGGGGGCAGGGGCGTTGGTTGCCCGGCGGAAATACCGCGCTTTCCCTTAAACTTAGAAGTGAGAATCTGGGCAAGATGCTGCGTAATCTGGGCTTCGCCTCGGTAGTCAGCGATGGAGAGACCAAGGCTGATGTGGATGTGCATTGGCCGGGGACGCCACTGGCCTTTTCCTTGCAGCGGCTAAAGGCTAAGGGACATGTAGAGATTAAGGAGGGCTCGATCAAGGAGGTTAAGCCGGGTGCAGGAAAGCTGCTCGGTCTACTCAGCATCCAGGCCCTGCCCCGTCGGCTGCTCCTTGATTTTAGTGATATTTCGGATGAGGGCATACAGTTCTCCTCAATAAAAGGTGATCTGGAGATCCGGGACGGTAGTGCCTATACGGGGAATCTGTTGTTGAAATCGCTGCCGGCTGACGTGCTAATCACCGGTCGGACGGGCCTGGTTGCCCGTGATTTCGACCAGTTGATCATGGTGGTGCCGAATGTCAGTGATACGGTGTCGGTGGCCGGAGCACTGGCCTGGGGACCGCAGGTGGCGGCTGCATTGGTTCTGTTCCAGAAGATTTTCAAGAGTGATATCGATGCCGCCACGATGACCCGCTACAAGGTGACCGGCAGCTGGGAGAAACCGAAGATAGAGCAGCTGAAGCCACTGACCGATGGGGATCAAGAGGAGTAGTGTGCTGTTCTGAAAAGGGAATAATGGTGGTATTCTAGTTTATATGTTGAAGAGAATATGTGTCCTGCTACTGATGCTGAGTCCCGCCGTTCAGGCTGCTGGAGAGAGCTGGGAGATTTCGGCACTGGAGTGGGCACGTCCACGCCACGGCGACTGGCTGGTGCGTCAGCCGGCACTCGCTGCCGCGGTTGAGCGGCTCCAACAAGCCCCCACATCCCGGCTTCAGTTGCGTTACCCGGGGGGTGACGAGGGGGTATTGTGGTCCGAGGAGTTGCAATCATGGCTGGTTGCGCTTGGAGTGGAATC
>JBEPXU010000184.1:0-4658 GCA_041641735.1 Ectothiorhodospiraceae bacterium | reverse complement strand
ACCGCAGGTTGGGGGTTCGATTCCCTCCTGGCCTGCCATTTAATTGCTCCAAGCAGCAAGGAAAGACTTAAGCGGAATGGCGGACAAGATTAAGTTACTGTTAGCGGCGCTTGTTATGGCTGGCGCACTGGTTGCGTTCTATGCCTATAGTGACATAGCGACGGTGTTCCGTGTGCTTGGTTTGCTGGTGGCGGTGGTTGTCGCCGGCTTAATTGCATCAAAATCCGAGATCGGCCAATCAGCGGTCAGTTTTACCCGTGGCGCTGTGGTTGAAGTCCGCAAGGTCGTCTGGCCCACCCGAAAAGAAACCGTTCAAACTACCATGATGGTGATGGCAATGGTTGTCGTTGTCGGTATCATCCTGTGGGTGTTTGACTGGATCCTGGCTTGGGGGGTTCAGCTGTTGACGGGGCAAGGGAGCTAATAGCAATGGCGCTACGTTGGTACGTGGTACACGCCTACTCGGGTTTCGAGAATCAGGTGAAGCGTTCGCTGGAAGAGCGCGTTACTCGCAGCGGCATGGAAGACAAGTTCGGTGAGATCCTGGTTCCGACCGAAGAAGTTGTGGAAATGCGCGAGGGGCAGAAGCGTAAGAGTGAGCGTAAATTCTTCCCCGGTTACGTGCTGGTGCAGATGGACATGGACGATGAAACCTGGCACCTGGTCAAAGACGTTCCACGAGTGATGGGTTTTATCGGTGGCACATCCGACCGTCCAGCTCCGATCTCCGAGAAGGAGGCAATGCAGATTCTGGACCGTGTACAGGAAGGCGCCGAGAAGCCACGTCCGAAAGTTCTGTTCGAGCCGGGTGAGGTTGTCCGTATTATTGACGGTCCGTTTAACGACTTTAACGGCGTTGTTGAGGAAGTCGATTACGAAAAGAGCCGCCTGCGTGTTGCGGTATTGATTTTCGGTCGCTCCACCCCTGTCGATCTGGAATTCGGTCAGGTCGAAAAGGGCTAAAATATACGGCACTGCAGGCGCATCCGGGGCCTGCGGTGTTTTTGTCGTCTCCGGAAAAAGGGGAGCCGAAAGGCGTTCGTACCCACAAGAGGTAATTTATCATGGCTAAGAAGATTGAAGCTTATATTAAGCTGCAGGTCCCGGCCGGTCAGGCCAACCCGAGTCCGCCGGTAGGTCCGGCTCTGGGTCAGCACGGCGTTAACATCATGGAGTTCTGCAAGGCATTCAATGCAGAGACCCAGAGTGTTGAGCCTGGGCTGCCGATTCCGGTCGTTATCACCGTTTATAACGATCGCAGTTTTACCTTTATCAGCAAAACCCCTCCGGCCTCCATTCTTCTGAAAAAGGCTGCAGGCATTAAATCCGGTTCCGGCGTGCCTAACATGAACAAGGTAGGCAAGGTTAACCGCGCCCAGCTGGAAGAGATTGCGAATACCAAAATGCCCGACCTGACTGCTGCCGATATGGACGCTGCTGTGCGCACCATTGCCGGAACTGCCCGCAGCATGGGCATCGATGTAGAGGGGGTGTAAGAGATGGCAAAGTTATCCAAGCGCGCCAAGGCGATTGGCGAAAAGCTCGACGCGGGTAAGTTCTACCCTATTGAGGATGCCCTCGGCCTTCTGAAAGATATGCCGGCAGCCAAGTTCGTCGAGTCTATCGATGTGAGCGTTAATCTCGGTGTTGACCCGCGTAAATCCGATCAGGTTGTTCGCGGTGCGACCGTACTGCCCAATGGTACCGGTAAAACCGTACGTGTTGCTGTATTCACCCAGGGTGCCAATGCCGATGCCGCTAAAGAGGCCGGTGCCGATATCGTCGGTATGGACGAGCTGGCAGATGAGGTGAAAAAGGGCAATATGGATTTTGATGTGGTCATTGCCAGTCCCGATGCGATGCGTGTCGTCGGTCAGCTGGGTCAAATCCTCGGCCCGCGTGGCCTGATGCCGAACCCGAAGGTCGGCACTGTGACCCCCGATGTTGCCACCGCCGTGAAAAATGCCAAGGCAGGTCAGGTGCGCTATCGCACCGACAAGGCCGGCATCATTCACTGCTCCATCGGCAAGGTAGATTTTGAAGTCAATGCCCTGCATGAGAATCTGCAGGCACTGCTGGCTGACCTGCAGAAGGCCAAGCCGAGCAGCGCCAAGGGTGTTTACATGAAGAAGGTTACCGTCTCCACCACCATGGGACCTGGTGTTAGCGTTGATGTCACTAGCCTGAATCTCTGATTGTAATAAAAGAATTATCCGGCGGGCATTTAACGATGTCTGCCGGGTACGGCCAACCGGCCCCGGGCCGGTGACGTCGAAGACCGCAGGTGTCCCACTGGGACTTAATTGCCGTAAGGCTGCCGGCGCAGACGGTGTTCCTGATAGGAAATGCTCCTGAAGGCCACCGTCAGGGGGGAGTCACCAGTCGGTGATTCCTAACTAAAGGTGGTGCTGTGAAAGGCTTTGTCCGATTACAGCACGAAACGCAAGAGGTGATTTCGCGTGGCGCTTAATCTTGAACAGAAGAAGTCCATCGTAGCCGAAGTCGCCGAAGTCGCAGCAAGTGCTTATTCTGCCATTGGTGCAGAGTACAACGGTCTGACTGCGGAGCAGATGACTGAACTGCGTGCCAAGGCACGTGAGGGTGGTGTTTATCTGCGCGTAGTTAAGAATACCCTTGCCCGTCGTGCGGTTGAAGGTACTGACTTCGAGTGCATGGCAGAGGGTATGGTCGGACCGCTGGTACTGGCGTTTTCCATGGAAGACCCCGGTGCAGCCGCCAGAGTAATCAAAGACTTCTCCAAGGAGAACGAAGCTCTGGCTGTAAAGATGGTCTCTATTAGCGGCCAGATGCTGGGTGCAGGTGAGCTTGACCGCCTGGCCAGCCTGCCGACCAAGGACCAGGCGATCAGCATGCTGATGGCACTGATGAAGGCACCGGCCGAGAAACTGGCCCGTACCCTCAACGAAGTGCCCGGCAAGATGGTTCGCACCGTGGCTGCGATTCGCGATCAGAAGCAGAGTGCCGCTTAAAGGCATTCGTTGCGATTTTGGTGTACAAATTTTTGCTATTAGGAGTAATGAACAATGGCCGTATCTAAAGACGATATCCTGGAAACTATTGCCAACATGTCCGTAATGGAAGTTGTTGAGCTGATCGAAGCAATGGAAGAGAAGTTCGGCGTATCCGCCGCTGCCGCCGTTGCTGCTGCTCCGGCTGCTGGTGGTGCCGGTGGCGAAGCTGCTGCAGAGCAGACCGAGTTCGACGTTGTTATGACCAGCTTCGGCGACAACAAGGTTTCTGTCATCAAGGCAGTCCGTGGCGTTACCGGTCTTGGCCTGAAAGAAGCCAAAGACATGGTTGAGGGTGCACCTGCTACCGTTAAGGAAGGTGCTTCCAAGGACGAGGCCGAAGATGTCAAGAAGCAGCTCGAAGAAGCTGGTGCTAGCGTAGAGCTGAAGTAATCGCGGTATCTATGCCCACTCCAGTCAGGCTTGACCTGGCAGACGGGCGGGATGCCCGTTACGATAACGTCATGGACGACGTGGGTGAGCGGAAGAATATGGCTGGTGACCGTTGCTGTCACCGGCCTTTTTCCGCTGGATAAGCCCACAAACATATCCAAGCGCCACCTGCGGAAGATGTTGGAAGGACTCTCATCCCCGTGGCTGGTTGGAAAGTATTGATAAGCTGAGGAACTCTGATGGCCTACTCATTCACTGAGAAAAAACGTATCCGCAAGGATTTCGGCAAGCGCCCCAGTATCCTTGATGTTCCCTATCTCCTGTCTATGCAGATCGACTCCTACCGCAATTTTATGCAGGTAGGCGCCTCTCAGGACAGCCGGGAAGAGTCAGGACTGCACGCCGCTTTTAGTTCGGTATTTCCGATTGTCAGCTATTCCGGTAATGCCGCGTTAGAGTACGTCGGCTATCGCCTCGGCACCCCCGTATTCGATGTCAAGGAGTGTCAGCTGCGTGGAATGACCTACGCCGCACCACTTCGTGTCAAACTACGCCTTGTTATCTACGACAAGGACTCTGCCACCCAGTCTGTCAAGGACGTGCGTGAGCAGGAGGTCTACATGGGCGAAATGCCCCTGATGACCGAAAACGGTACCTTTGTCATCAACGGTACCGAACGTGTTATCGTCTCCCAGCTGCACCGTTCACCCGGTGTCTTCTTCGAGCACGACAAGGGCAAGACCCACTCCTCGGGTAAACTGTTGTTTAGTGCGCGCGTCATTCCTTACCGCGGCTCCTGGCTCGACTTCGAGTTCGACCCGAAGGATTCGCTGTTTGTGCGCATCGACCGTCGCCGCAAACTGCCCTCAACGGTCCTGTTGCGCGCCCTGGGATACGATACCCAGCAGATCCTCGATATTTTCTTCGAAAAGGACAGCTATACGCTGACCGAAAATGGTGTCTCACTCGAACTCATTGCCGAGCGTCTGCGTGGTGAGACGGCGATTGCCGATATCGTCGTCAATGGTGAGGTGCTGGTTGAGAAAGACCGCCGCGTCACCGCGCGTCACATCCGTGCACTGGACAAGGCAGGCGTAAAGAGCCTGGATCTGCCCGTTGAAGCACTCCACGGCAAGGTTCTGGCCCACGACATCGTTGATGAAGAGAGCGGTGAGGTTATCGCCCATGCCAACGATGAGCTGACCGAGGAGCTGATTGCCAAATTGCAGGCCAACG
>JBEPXU010000183.1:0-4660 GCA_041641735.1 Ectothiorhodospiraceae bacterium | reverse complement strand
CTATATCGCGGATGAGGCCTTCTTTACCGGTACCGCCGCCGAGGTGACCCCGATCCGCGAGGTGGATAACCGCCTTATCGGTGCCGGCAAGCGTGGTCCGATCACCGAGAAGCTGCAGTCGATGTATTTTGATGTGGTGCACGGGCGTCATGACCTGCACCCGGAGTGGCTTGCCTACGTGAACTAGTGCCGTTGCAGGAGGGAGCATGGAGAATTCGGCCGAAAACCTAAAAACACCCAATGCCGCCAACCACTATGAGGTGACGCGAAAGGACCTACCGCTGCATTGTCCCATGGACGGGATGAGTGTCTGGAACTCCCACCCGCGGGTGTTTCTGGACATCGAATCCGATGGCCATGCCAAGTGCCCCTACTGCGGTGCCGAGTTTACGCTCAAAGAAGAGGGAGCCTGAGGCTCCCTTTTTGTCTTTGCTATTCCCTCCTGCGATCTTGACGACGGTCACAGTGCCGGCAGTCGGATGGAACAAATCGCCAATTCACCGTAAAAAAACGGTAGAATAGGTTTATCTATGTGATTGAAATAGCTCAATGAAAATAATTCAAATCCCCGATTTTTCTGCAGCACGTGTTCTGGTCGTGGGCGATCTGATGCTGGATCGTTACTGGCATGGTGATACCTCACGTATTTCGCCCGAGGCCCCGGTTCCGGTGGTCAAGGTCGGCGATGTCGAGGAACGGGCCGGCGGTGCCGGCAACGTGGCCCTTAATGTTTCTGCCCTGGGGGCCAATGCGACTGTGATGGGGCTCACCGGCCAGGATGAGGCCGCCGATGCCCTTGCCCGTACGCTGGAGCACCACGATGTGACGTGTCAGTTCGAGCGTCTGGGTGGCTACCCGACGGTGACCAAGCTGCGTGTACTCAGCCGCCACCAGCAACTCATTCGCCTCGATTTCGAGGATGGTTTCCCTGGTTATGAGCAGGGCGGTTTGGTCGAGCGTTTTCGTAACGCTGTTGAGCATTGTGATGTGGTGGTGCTTTCTGACTATCAGAAGGGGGCACTGCGACCTGCCGCAGAGATGATTACCATTGCCCGGGCTGCGGGCAAACCGGTGCTGGTTGACCCCAAGGGCACCGATTTCAGCGCCTATAGCGGTGCCACCTTGATCACCCCCAACATGTCCGAGTTCGAAGGCGTGGTCGGCCACTGTGCCAACGACGAAGAGGTGGTGGCCAAGGGTGAGAAGCTGCGCGAGCAGCTGCAGCTGGATGCGCTGCTCATTACCCGCAGCGAGAAGGGGATGACCCTGCTGCAAAAGAGTGCCGAGCCGCTGCATATCCCGACCAAGGCACGCGAGGTGTTCGATGTAACCGGTGCCGGCGATACCGTCGTCTCGGTACTGGCCGCTGCGCTTGCCGCAGGCGACAGCCTGATCGAGTCGACGGTACTGGCCAACCTTGCCGCCGGGGTAGTCGTCGGCAAGCTGGGCACCGCGAGTGTTACCGTACCGGAGATCCGCCGCGCCATGCGTGAGCAGGATGAGATGGAACAGGGGATGGTGGATGAGGACAAGCTGGTTGCCCTGGTACAGGAGGCCAAGGCCCACGGCGAGACCGTGGTGATGACCAACGGCTGTTTCGATATTCTGCACGCCGGCCACGTGACCTACCTGGAGGAGGCGGCCAAACTGGGCGATCGCCTGATCGTCGCGGTTAATGACGACGCTTCGGTCAAGCGCCTCAAGGGCGAGGAGCGGCCGGTCAACACCCAGGAGCGGCGCATGCGTGTGCTCGCTGCACTCGATTGTGTCGACTGGGTGGTCGGTTTCGATGAAGATACGCCAACGCGGCTTATCTGCCATGTGCTGCCGGATATCCTGGTCAAGGGTGGCGACAATGAGCCGGACAAGATCCCCGGCGGCGAGTGTGTTCGCGAGGCCGGGGGCAAGGTGCAGGTGATGAGTTATGTGGATAACGTCTCAACCACCGGTATCATCGGCTCCATCCGCGCCTCGGAAAAGAAGTCGGGCGGGGAATGACAGCGGAGAATACTGTCACCCCGGTCGATGTAGCGATCTTCGGCGGCGGTGTTGCCGGGTTGTGGCTGCTGGCGCGGTTGCGTAAACAGGGCTACCGCGCGGTCTTGCTGGAGTCGCAGGCACTAGGCGCCGGACAAACCCGCTATGCCCAGGGGATCATCCACGGGGGCACCAAATACGCCCTGACCGGAAAATTGACCGGCTCCTCCGAGGCGATTGCCGAGATGCCGCCCATCTGGCGCGATTGTCTCGCCGGTGAAGGGGAGCTGGATCTTTCCGCCGTCAAACTGCTCTCTCCCAACCAATTCATGTGGTCCACCGAAAGCCTTACCTCGCGCATGGCTGGTTTCTTTGCCAGTAAATTGATGCGCAGCCGCACCCGAACGGTGGAGGGTGATGACCGTCCCGAGATCTTTCGCAATCCAGCCTTTCACGGCCAGGTCTATCGCCTGGAAGAGCCGGTGCTGGATACCGCTTCATTGGTGCATGCCCTCGCCGAGCCGCAGCGTGAGGCGATCATTAAACTCGATGACCCGGATGCTATGCAGTTGAGCAAAAGCGAACGTGGCTGGCGGATCGCCGCCGGTGATGTCAGCCTCACTGCGCAACGGGTGGTTTTTGCTGCCGGTAAGGGTAATGCCGCGCTGTTGGAAAAATGCGGACGCCGTGCACCGGCAATGCAGCTTCGGCCCCTGCAGATGGTGATGATGCGTGGCAGCCGAGAGCACCCGCTGCCCGGCGAACTTTACGCCCACTGCCTCGGCGCCAGCGCCAATCCACGTATCACCATTACCACCCACTACGACAGCGAGGGCCGTACCGTTTGGTACTTGGGCGGCCAGATCGCTGAGGAGGGTGTGGGACGTGATCATGACAGCCAGGTCGCCGCGGCGAAAAAGGAATTGGGCGATCTCTTCCCGTGGCTTGATGTCAGCGATGTCGAGTGGGGCCTGCTGCCCATCGACCGGGCCGAGCCGAAGATGGCCGATGGCAGTCGTCCGGACAATGTCTTTGCGGATGAGCAGGATGGCATTATCACCGCCTGGCCGACCAAACTGGCTCTTTCGCCGCGTCTGGCTAAGGTGATTATCGAAAAGATTGAGCAAGGCAATGTGCAGGCAACGGGTGCTGATAAATTGCCCACGTGGTCGCATCCGGGCTATGCCCCGCTGCCCTGGCAGGAGGAGGAACGATGGAGCTGAGAGAACTCGGCAATACCGGTATCAAGGTCAGTCCGCTGGGGCTTGGCACGGTAAAGATTGGCCGCGATGAGCAGGTGAAGTATCCGACCGATTTTAAAATTCCTGACGATCAGGCGGTGCGCGATCTGTTCGCCATGGCCTGGGACCTCGGTATTAACACCCTGGATACGGCACCAGCCTACGGTAATTCCGAGGAGCGTCTGGGACAGCTTTTGCCCAACAAAAACAATTGGGTGATCGTCGGCAAGGTGGGCGAGATCTTTGAGAATGGCCAGTCGAGTTTCGATTTCTCTGCCGAGTACACTCGCATGAGTGTGGAGCGCAGCCTGAAGCGTTTGGGCAGGGATTTTATCGATGTGGTGCTGGTGCACTCCGACGGTAACGACATGGATATCATCCGTAACGAGGAGGTCTGCGATACCCTGCAGGAGCTCAAGCGTGAGGGATTGATCAAGGCCGTGGGCATGTCTACCAAGACTGTCGAGGGCGGTATTTGGTGTGTGGAGAATATGGATGTGGTGATGGCCACCTACAATCCGGTGCACACCGAAGAGCTGCCGGTGCTGGAGCGCGCTGCCGAGCTGGGCAAGGGCATACTGATCAAGAAGGGGCTGCAGAGCGGACATGCACACTCCGCAGCCGGCGGTTCAGGCGTTGAGCAGGCGTTGCGCTTTGTTTTCGAGCAGCCGGTACACTCGGTGGTGGTGGGTACCATCAACCCCAAACACCTGCGAGAGAACGTTTCCATTATCGAGCGGGTACTCAAGGGCTGAATCGTGAGCAAACCGCAGCGCTATCTGATTGCCGGTCCTGCCTGGGTGGGGGATATGGTGATGGCGCAGAGCCTGTTCCTCACCATCAAACAGCGTGAAGCGGATGCCCTCATCGATGTGCTGGCCCCCAAGTGGTCGGTTCCACTGTTGCAGCGTATGCCCGAGGTCAATGAGGCTATTACCGTACCCATAGGGCATGGTGAGCTGGCTTTCGGTAAACGTTGGCAATTGGGGCGGAGCCTGCGGGCACGAAACTATGATCGTGCGATTATTATTCCCCGTTCCCTGAAGGCGGCACTGATCCCGTTTTTTGCAGGCGCCAGGATTCGCACCGGCTACCGCGGTGAGATGCGTTATGGTTTGCTCAATGATATTCGTCCGCTGGACAAGTCGGTACTGACGCAGACCGTACAGCGTTACGTTTCCCTGGGCCTGCCGGCGGGCAGTCCCTTACCGCCGGCGATCCCGCAACCGCATCTGCAAGTGGATGAACAGAACCGTCAGCGCCTACTGGGCGAACGGCAGCTTAAACTGGATGGCGGGGTTATCGGTCTGCTGCCCGGGGCTGAATACGGTCCTGCCAAGCGCTGGCCTGTCGCCTACTATAATGACCTGGCCAAACGGTTGGTGCAGAGCGGCTACAGGGTTTGGTTGTTTGGCTCGCAAAAGGATCGGAGCGTCGCTGAA
>JBEPXU010000182.1:0-4669 GCA_041641735.1 Ectothiorhodospiraceae bacterium | reverse complement strand
CGGCTCATACTGCATCTGCTTCATCAGCTCGGTAACACGCTGACCACGCTCGATCTGCTTACGGGTGGACTCATCCAGGTCAGAAGCGAACTGGGCGAAGGCCGCCAGCTCACGGTACTGAGCCAGGTCAAGACGAACACCGCCGCCAAGCTTCTTGACGATCTTGGTCTGGGCTGCACCACCTACACGGGATACAGACAGACCGGCGTTAATCGCCGGACGGATACCGGAGTTAAACAGGTCGGTCTCGAGGAAGATCTGACCGTCGGTGATGGAGATAACGTTGGTCGGCACGAATGCGGATACGTCACCGGCCTGGGTTTCGATAATCGGCAGCGCGGTCAGGGAACCGGTCTGGCCTTTTACCGCACCGTCGGTGTGCTTCTCTACCCAGTCCTCGTTAACGCGAGCAGCACGCTCGAGCAGACGGGAGTGCAGGTAGAAAACGTCACCGGGGTAAGCTTCACGACCCGGCGGACGACGCAGCAGCAGGGATACCTGACGGTAGGCCCATGCCTGCTTGGTGAGGTCATCGTAAACGATCAGGGAATCTTCACCCTTGTCGCGGAAGTACTCGCCCATGGCGCAACCGGCATACGGTGCGATGTACTGCAGCGCCGCGGAATCAGAAGCGGTCGCAGCAACCACGATGGTGTGCTCCAGTGCGCCGTTCTCTTCCAGCTTGCGAACAACGCTGGCGATAGAGGAGGCCTTCTGGCCAACCGCTACGTAGATACACTTAACGCCGGTGCCCTTCTGGTTGATGATGGCATCGATGGCTACCGCGGTCTTACCGGTCTGGCGGTCACCGATGATCAGCTCACGCTGGCCACGACCAATCGGCACCATGGCGTCTACAGACTTCAGACCGGTTTGCATCGGCTGGTCTACAGATTTACGCCACAGTACGCCGGGGGCGATCTTCTCAATGGGAGAAGTGGTCTTGGTTTCAATCGGGCCCTTACCGTCGATGGGGTTACCCAGTGAGTCGACAACGCGACCCAGCAGGGCTTCACCGGTGGGCACTTCCATGATGCGACCGGTACAGGTGACCTTGTCGCCTTCAGAGATGTGCTCGTAGGGGCCGAGGATTACGGCACCGACGGAATCACGCTCAAGGTTGAGCGCCATACCAAAGGTGTTGTTCGGGAACTCGAGCATCTCGCCGGACATTACGTCAGCCAGGCCGTGAACACGTGCGATACCGTCGGTCAGGCTGACCACGGTACCCTCGGTGCGGGCCTCGGTGACTGTCTCAAAGCTAGAAATGCGCTTTTTAATCAGTTCACTGATTTCAGATGGATTCAATTGCTGCATGTCTTGTGTCCTCTAACAGGTCCGGGTTCAGTGGGCTAACGAAGAGGCAAGCTTTTCCAGCTTACCAACCACTGAACCGTCGATGACCACGTCTCCAGCACGAATAATAGCGCCGCCAAGCAGAGACTCATCGATCTGGCATTCCAGGGTTACATCACGACCCAGACGCTTCTTCAGGGCCTCGGCGATGCTCTTCTGCTGCGCATCGTTCAGCGCGGTAGCAGAGGTCACCTCGGCAACGATAGTGCCTTCAATGTTGGCACGTTCCACCTCAAACAATTCAGCCACTTCAGGCAGAAGGGCCAGGCGGTCGTTTTCGGCCAGCACGCGAATCATGTTCTTTCCGGCGTCATTCAGCTTGTCGCCGCAAATTTCAATGAACAGATCCGCCAACTGGTCGCTGTCGAAACGTGGGCTGTCGATTACGGCGACCATCTCATCATCGGCGGCCACCGCTGCAGCGAACTGCAACATCTCGGACCAGCCTTTCAGGTCACCCTGCTCCTGTGCCAGGGAAAAAGTTGCCTGTGCGTAGGGGCGTGCGATCGTAATATTTTCAGCCATGGCTCAAGACCTTAAATTTGTGAAACAAGGTCTTTGAGCAGGTCGTCGTGTGCCTTGTCGTCGATTTCACGATTCAGCACCTTGCCCGCGCCGGCAACGGCGATGGAAACAACCTGACCACGCAGGTGCTCCTTGGCACGGTTAACTTCCTGCTCGATTTCCGCGTTAGCAGCGTTGACGATACGCTCGCCTTCGGTGCGTGCGGTCTCTTTGGCCTCTTCCACGATCTCGCTGGCGCGCTTTTGTGCCTGGGCAATGATGTTGGAAGCCTCTTGCTTGGCTTCACCAATCACTTCCGTGGCACGCTGCTCTGCCAACTCCTGCTCGTGCTTGCCGCGCTCGGCGGCGGCCAGACCATCAGCGATCTTCTTTTTACGCTCTTCGAGTGCATTAGCAATCGGTGGCCATACAAATTTCATGCAGAACCACACGAAGAACGCGAAACTAATGGCTTGCCCTATCAGGGTCGCATTAATGTTCATGCCTGTACCTCGTGTTGATAACTGGTATATCTAGTAAGCAAAAAACTCTTCCTAGATTGCTTAGCCAGCCAGAGCGAACAGAACGTACATGGCAAGACCAACGGCGATCATCGGTACCGCGTCAACCAGACCCATAACGATGAAGAACTGGGTACGCAGCATCGGGATGAGCTCAGGCTGACGAGCAGCACCTTCGAGGAAACGACCACCGAGAATACCGATGCCGACAGCGGCGCCAACAGCACCCAGACCCATCATGATTGCACCAGCGATAACCAGCAATGCTTGTTCCATTTTAGTCTCCTATTTCTCTAAAGGTTAAAAAGTTAATAAAAGGGTTAATACGAAATCTTTAGTGATGTTCCTGATGCGCCATGTCCAGGTACACGATGGTCAGGGTCATAAAGATGAACGCCTGCAGCGTGATGATCAGGATGTGGAAAATCGCCCAGCCGAGCTGAAGGAAACCGGCGAAACCGCCCAGTACCCAGCCAGCACCGTACATAATCGCGATGAGGATGAAGATCATCTCACCGGCGTACATGTTACCGAACAGTCGCAGCGCCAGAGAGATAGGCTTGGCGATGAGGCCAACGCCCTCCAGTACCAGGTTGACCGGGAACAGCCACTTGGGGAACGGCTGGAAGGCCAGTTCGCCGATGAAGCCGCCCAGGCCCTTCATCTTGATGCTGTAGAACAGCACCAGGGCAAAAACAGACAACGCCATGCCGAAGGTAATGTTCGGATCTGTACTCGGCACGACCTTCATGTAATGGATACCCATAGCCTGGGCAACCTCAGGCAGGAAGTCGATGGCGATGAGGTCCATAAAGTTCATCAGCCAGATCCAGACGAAGATGGTCAGCGCCAGCGGGGCAACCAGATTGCTCTTACCGCTAAATGAGCCGCGAACACTGGTGTCTATAAACTCTACAATCCACTCGACAAAGTTCTGCAGACCACTGGGAGTATCCGCACTGGCCTTCTTGGCCGCACTGCGGAACAGCCAGATAAAGATCAGGCCAAGGAAGATGGACCAGCCCAGGGTGTCAACGTGGAAAGCCCAAAAACCCATCTCTTTCGCTTCAGCCGCACTGTGGGCAAGGCCCCAGCTACCATCCGGGTGTTGACCGAAGGTGAGATTGGTTAGGTGGTGCTTGATATATTCCGAGGATGTAATTTCACTACCAGCCATGTTTACGTCTCGCACTTGATTCCAGAAACCATCGGTACACCATCGCAAACTGGGTGATGATGTAGCCTGCAAGCAGTGGTAAGGGCTCAAGCCTCAGCATAACGATGCCGATGGCGAGCAACGCCACTGTTGCTGTAAATCTTTCTGCCGCACAGCGATAGAGATATCGCATGTTACGTGCCGGACTCAGCCCGGCGATGCGGTCGGCGCGTTTTAGCTGCCAGACCTGCAACAGGTGATTGAGCACGACGATCATGCCGCCGTAGATTACCGCCACGGTCGACTGCCATCCCTGAAACGCCCCAAATAACCCCGCTACGCAACCAATCAGAACTAACTGAATGATAAAGAGTTTTCGTTGCCTCACCTGCTGTGCCCGAGCATAGCTCATGGTAATTTCCTGACCGGCCCAGAATTAAAGCTTACTAATTTACTGTTACTGCAGCCTAAAACAGGGCCTGATTAGTGAGCTCTCAGCGGCGCGAAAGTATATGCCAGCCACTGCGCTAGCGTCAATGATAGTGGGATAAAAAAAGCTTATATTAGTATACTCAGAAACTTGGATATTCCCTTTATGTTGCGGGAAATTTTCGCTAAGTGGCTGAAATCTACCTGATATATGCCATCACGCTGAATGGTGTGACTGGAGGCAGGTATGAAACCTTCAGGGGGTGGGCGCAAAACCGGATAATGCCATCACCCTACATTCAGAGGGTGCCTGGCCGGCTGTCACTTGATGTGCTCAAGAATCCCGTCCAGCTCATCCAGACTGTTGTACTGGATCACCAACTTGCCCTTGCCTTTGGCGCCGTGCTGGATCGCCACCCTGGCACCGATTTTATCACCCAGGTCCTGCTCAAGGCGGCGGATATCCGGATCAACCGTCTGCTCCGGTTTCTTCGGCTTTCCATCCGGATTCTCCTGCGTTCGCTTGACCAGCTTCTCGGTCTCGCGCACCGAGAGACCCTTACCGACAACGGTGCGTGCGGTCTGACTTTGCAACTCACCGCTCAGTGAAAGCAGGGCACGTGCATGGCCCATCTCCAGATCGCCATTCTCCAGCATGCGTTTTACATCCTCGGTCAGGCTGAGCAGGCGTAACAGGTTGGAG
>JBEPXU010000181.1:0-4679 GCA_041641735.1 Ectothiorhodospiraceae bacterium | reverse complement strand
ACCGTTGATAATGGAGGTGAACTCCTCGCCCGGCCTGGAGGGGATAGAGAACGCCACCCACAAGGATGTGGCGGGCATGATCATCAAGTACATTGAGGAAAATGCCAAGCCGAATCGTACCCGTACTCGTGGCAAGGGGTAAGCATGGGTAAACCGATTACCATCAACGGTGTGACGGTCGAGCCTGGCAATCGTCAGACCATTGACCTGCCAGTGGCCAAACTCTACACCCACACCATGCTGGCCATGCCGGTGCACGTGGTTAATGGCAAGCGTGATGGGCCAAGGCTGTTCGTGTCCGCGGCGATCCACGGGGACGAGTTAAACGGTGTGGAGATCATTCGCCGTTTACTGCGCCTGCCCATCCTTAAACGCCTGAGGGGAACATTGATTGCTATTCCCATTGTCAATGTGCATGGTTTTCTTGAGCGTTCACGCTATCTTCCGGATCGACGTGACCTCAACCGCAGTTTCCCTGGTCACGACCGCGGCTCACTGGCATCGCGTGTGGCGAACCTGTTTATGGAGGAGATTGTCGGCCAGTGCAGCCATGGTATTGATTTGCACACGGCAGGCCTGCATCGCAATAACCTTCCCCAGATCCGGGCAAACCTTGAGGATCAGGAGACTGCGCGGTTGGCGGAGGCATTCGCGACGCCGGTACTCATTGATGCCAACATTCGAGACGGTTCTTTGCGTCAGGCGGCGATGGAGCAGGGAGTGCCCATGCTGCTTTATGAGGCCGGAGAGGCCCTGCGATTTGATGAGGTGGCGATCCGTGCCGGGGTGCATGGCATCGTGCAGGTGATGCGGGCACTGGATATGTTGCCGGCAGTTAGAAAGAAGAAAAAGTCATTCAAACCGGTTCTGGCCCGTGCCAGTAGTTGGGTCCGCTCTCCCGACAGTGGCATCCTTCGGGCCATGGTCAGTCTTGGTACTATGGTGGAGAAGGATACTTTGCTGGGAGTCGTTGCTGATCCATTTGGGGAGCGGGATGTGGAAATCCGTTCCCCCTACAACGGCATCATAGTGGGAAGGAGTAACCTGCCGTTGGTGCATGAGGGTGAGGCGCTTTTCCATGTGGCACGCTTTCGCAAGCTGGGCGATGCAGCGGCCAGTGTCGAAGGCTTTACAGAGAACTACGAGCCTGAAGCATCATTCCCCCCTGAACCGGAGGGACCGATTACTTAAGCCCGTCACGACAGCAAGAGATAATTGTGAACGGGGGCACGCTCCATAGTGCCAACAATGTGAACCGGGTTTCAGATACAGGCTAAAACCTACTGTACCGTTGTTCCCATCGGTGTTGTTTTATACCACCACAAGGTCGATAGTGACAGAGTTCATCCTGTCGCCCTCACATTACGTATCCCTGGTGGGCACCTGAGTGCCATTACGCCCCTTCACAGGGGCATTTTTTATTCAGGCAGCTAACCAACGCTGGCGCATTGCAATCGTCGTAGTATCGGCCTCATCGTCAAGTAACAGGTAACAGGTGTCCTCGGGTGCCTCCTGAATCGCTACCTTGAATCGTTTCAGTTCGTCCCGGCGAAATGCATGAACCTCAACAAACTCACCATTACGATGATAAGCCAGCAGCGTTTCGATATTTTCCTGGGTGGCACGAATCCCGTCCACGGCAACAATAATATCCCCCGCTGAGAGACCAGCGTTCTGCGCCGCGCCCCCGTCGAAGACATTGAGCAGCTTTGCCCCAAGTGGGTCGCTGCCATAGCGTACACCCAGAGCCAGCGGTTCCCTGCTGGAAGCCTTTCCGGCAGTGCCGCCCTTGTCGTTGTTGCTGGTTGCCCGGCGCCACTTGAGGCTTACCGCCATCTTTTTGAGCAGTTGCTCCAGCGGCAGATCCTCCGTGGTATAGAGCGCCGTGTGCAAAAGTTCTGAGAGGTCGAAACCGGCCGTCTCCGAGATTAACTGTTCCATTTGCAACGGTGAGATGCCGGTGTGGGGTTTGCCATACTCCTGCCAGAGTCGGCGCATCACATCATCCAGCGAGCGTTCACCACCGCTTTGACTACGCAAGGTCAGATCCAGGGCCAACGCGACAAGACTTCCCTTGGTGTAGTAGCTGACGATGGCATTGGGAGCGTTCTCATCCTGTTTATAAAATTTGGTCCAGGTATCGAAACTCGATTCAGTGAGGCTCTGTTTACGTCGGCCCTTGCCGCGGTAGACCCGGGTGATCGTTTGTCCCAGCAATTCGAGATAACTCTCGGCTTCAATCAGACCACAGCGAACCAGGGAGATATCGTCGTAATAGGAGGTAAACCCCTCGAAGGCCCAGAGCAGGGGAGTGTGGCTCTCCTGTGACAGGTCGTAGGGGACAAAGACATCCGGCTTGATGCGTTTAACATTCCAGCTGTGAAAATACTCATGGCTACAGAGTCCGAGGAAGTTCCGGTAACCCTCACTCACTGTCTCGTCCCCCGCCAGGGGCAGGTCCGCCCGATTACACATCAGGCTGGTAGAGCTGCGGTGCTCAAGACCACCATAACCGTTACCGACTACCATAGTCTGGAATAGGTAGCGCTCGAAGGGAGCCTCGCCAAAAAGATCGATGTGATACTCACAAATCCGCGTCAGATCGCGGGCCAGTCGCTCCGTGTCGGTGTAGTGTTTGCCGGTCAGCACCATGGCATGGGGGATCCCCTTCGCCTCGAATTCGAGGAGAGTGAAGTCGCCCATTTCCACCGGGTGATCAATCAGTTCGTCATAGTCCGCTGCATGGAAAGATCCAAAGTGGTAGGGGGCCTCACTCGTAGGCATCGTGGTGGCTATGCGCCAGTCACTGTAACGGCTGCCTTCAGGTGGCAGAATCTCCACGCTGCAGGGTTGTTCATCCTGCCCATGAACGCGCAGAAAGACGCTGGTACCGTTGAAATAGCCATGGCTGCTATCCAGGTGTGCACTGCGGACTGAGAGGTCCCAGGCGTAGACGGAGTAGTGGATCGTTAAAGGACCGTTGCAGAGTTCACAGCGCCATGTCTGTTTATCGAGCTTCTCCAATGAAAGCGGATTTCCATTACCGTCAATTGCCTCGATCGTGACGATATTTTTGGCAAAGTCGCGAATCATATAGCTGCCCGGGATCCATGCAGGCAGGGAGAGCACCTGACCCTCCGCAGCGGGTTGCTCTACGCTCAGGCTTACTGAAAAGAGATGTGCCTCCGGCTTGGAGGGGGTAAT
This sequence comes from Ectothiorhodospiraceae bacterium, assembly GCA_041641735.1. Classification (GTDB taxonomy): domain Bacteria; phylum Pseudomonadota; class Gammaproteobacteria; order Thiohalomonadales; family Thiohalomonadaceae; genus JAPHTQ01. The sequence goes on along the minus strand of JBEPXU010000181.1, from coordinate 1,475 downwards.
ACGGTAATGAACCGGATAGTTCTGTGGCATGATTACTCTACGGCTGTCTGAAAATTATGGGTTGGCAAGTTCGACCTTGATGCGAACGCTGCTATGAGTCTGCTCCTTCTTGTTTTGAAGGTAGAGAATACCCTGTCCCTGGGAATTCTGTTGCTCGGTGGCACCACCGAGTTCGATCCACTCACCAAGTTGTCCGCTGACCGTCGTGACAATCTCCTCCTTTTCAATGGCACCGCCAGGCCGTGAAATAGGGGCGGCACGGAAAGGGCGAACATCCAGAGTTACGCGGTTGCCACTTAAGCGCGGTCGAACCTCGACACCGCTCTCCACATTCTGATATTCAATGTGCTGCTCAATTCGAGTGCCGTCCGGGGTGTAACGGTACTGCTGTACACGTTGCGGAATGGATTGTCCGCTACGAATGGTTGCCCAGTGTCCTTCCATGACCTGTAATTGCTGGCCAGCATTATGGTTGCGGTTTTGCTGATTGCTGTAAACCGAGATGCGGGCGTGATCGCTGCTCCCGCTAACCGATGCGCCGGTCGAGTTGCCTTGCTGTTCTCCTTCCCGGTCCACAAGAATACGCAGCATCGTCGGCGCTTTGTCCAGCCGTTCTATCATGGCACCAAGCTGCTGCAGGTTTTCTTTGCTGCTGCGGATGATAAGAAGATAGCCTTGCCCGCTGATAGCGCCGCCTTTCTCTACCATGGGACGCAGGACGGGTATAAGCTCTTCCGCACTACGGTGTTGTAGATCAAAGGTCTTTATTTCCGACGCGGTTGCCGTGGCTGTAAACAACAGCAGCAGTAGCATTAGCAGAGGTCGGCGGATCATATCTGTAGCCGCCGAAGCTGTGGATCAGGCTCTGACACTTCCCACATCGTGTTGAAAAGGGCACGAAGGTCACGACCCTCAATCGGGGCCTTGAAGCTGGCCACTCCCTCGAAACGATCGGCAAGCTGGCGCCGGATAAAACCAATACCGTCGACCAGCATGAAGGCCTCGAAATAGTCCCTGTGCTCATAACCGGGTTTGTTGAGGCTGATACTGCTGCTGAGCCGATGGGCAAGCGGGATGATTCGATGTCCGTGATTGACTACCTTGCTCGACTTTTGCACCAAAATACGGGTATGGGCCTTGCGCCCCCGACGTACAAAGGCAGAGAGGGCATCCGCGATATCCGTATGGCTGAGCACCAGCGGGTCCAGATCATAACTCATGATATAGACCTCATGCTTTGCCTGGCGAATCAACTCCAGCGCCACGTCATGATTCTCCTCGGCGCTGTGTAGCTCGATACGCTCATCCGTTTCACCCAGCGTGTAATCCTTCAGATTCATCCGAGACTCCTGTTTATCGGTTAGCCTAAGCTACCCCCTGTACTGAGGTGCATCAAGTGCTGAGGACAAGCCGCATGTGACGATGCGCAATGCCGGCGTCCATAAACACCTCACCCTCTGCTCTGAAACCGAGTC
>JBEPXU010000180.1:0-4683 GCA_041641735.1 Ectothiorhodospiraceae bacterium | reverse complement strand
CGCTGAGCAGCAGGCCGGTGAGTAGGGGTAGCAGGGTTCGCATCAGGCTTGTCCTTTAAAGATCGAGCAGGATTTCGCGCTCCTCGGCGGAGGGCTCAAAACCTTTATGTTCATAGTGGCTGAAGATCGCCTCGACCACTTTGTCCGGGTCATCGATGATCTGGACAAGGTCCAGGTCTTCGGGGTTGATCACCTTCTCGTCCACCATGGTGGTATGGATCCATTCTATCAGGCCACGCCAGAAAGGTCCGTGCACCAGGATGATCGGGATACGGCGGGTCTTGCCGGTCTGCACCAGGGTGAGGATCTCCGCCAGCTCGTCCAGGGTGCCGAAACCGCCCGGCATGACCACGTAGGCGGCGGCATATTTGACGAACATCACCTTGCGCGAGAAAAAGTGGCGGAAGCTCAGGCGGATGTCCTGATATTCGTTGCCGGCCTGTTCGTGGGGCAGCTGGATGTTAAGCCCGATGGAGGGAGACTTGCCGCGGTAGGCACCCTTGTTGGCTGCCTCCATGATGCCGGGACCGCCACCGCTGACCACCGAAAAGCCCGCCTGGGAGAGGGCGTAGGCGATATCCTCGGTGAGCTTATAGTAGGGGTGCTCCGGTGCGGTGCGGGCCGAGCCGAAGATGCTGACCGAGGGACGGATCTCCGCCAGGCGCTCAAAGCCCTCTACGAACTCGGCCATGATCTGGAAGATCTTCCATGACTCGCGGGTGAGCATGCCTTCGTCGGGGATGACGCCGTGATGCGGCGTTTTGTCGTGATCGCTCATAGACTCCCTGATCCGTTTTGAGTGTTGATGATCCTATTATAGGGAGCATAAGTGGTCGGGGATAGCAGAACGAGGTAGCCGAGACGCTGTAGGAGCGACGGTCCCCGTCGCGATAGTAGGTATTGGGTTGTCACAAACCTATCGCGACCGGGACGGTCGCTCCTACGGGGTATGGGGATTGCGGTAGAAAAACAAAAAGCCGGCATAGGCCGGCTTTTAAACGTTTTTGTTATTCTCCCCCATCGCTCCATGCGCGTTCTTGCCCTTGACTCTCCGGCGCCGGTTTTGTTCTTGTCGCCGGTCTGTCAGAACCACCCTCAAGTGGTCGGCTGCAACATGTGCTCAGGAGGGGCTATTTAATCCTTTTGCGATCAATGTGTCAATAAGAAGGTTTAATGTTAGTTGTTGATAATAAAGTAATTTATTAAATTAGAATACACTTAACTGTTCCTCGTTAAGGGTGTCGATGCCGACGGTTTCATGGGCGGTAGCGGCATTCTTTTCAGAGATGGTTTATCCTGCTTGCCCTGTTAACACTCCATTGCACGATCACTATGCCGAATAAGGACAACAAGACCCTGGTGCTGGTAGATGGCTCCTCCTACCTCTACCGTGCCTTTCACGCCATGCCGGCACTGACCAACTCCAAGGGTGAACCCACCGGGGCGGTCTACGGCGTGACCAACATGCTGCGCCGCCTGCTCAAGGATTACGATCCGGCCCATGTGGCGGTGGTATTCGATGCCAAGGGCAAGACCTTCCGGGATGAGATGTATCCCGAGTACAAGGCCAACCGCCCGCCGATGCCCGATGAGCTGCGTGGTCAAATCGAGCCGATCCACGCCATTGTGCGCGCCATGGGCTTTCCGCTGCTGTGTATCGACGGGGTCGAGGCGGACGATGTGATCGGCACCCTGGCCAAGCAGGCTGAGGAGCAGGGGATGAAGGTGATCGTCTCCACCGGCGACAAGGATATGGCGCAGCTGGTCAACGAGCATGTCACCCTGGTCAACACCATGACCGAAACCGAGATGGATACGGACGGTGTGGTGGAGAAGTTCGGCATCCCTGCCGAGCGCATTATCGATTACCTGGCGCTCATCGGCGATACCGTGGACAACGTGCCCGGTGTGCCCAAGGTGGGGCCGAAGACGGCGGTAAAGTGGCTGGAGAAGTACGGCTCGCTGGACGAGATCATGGCCAAGGCCGATGAGTTCAAGGGCAAGGTGGGCGAGTACCTGCGCGACAGCCTGGACCAGCTGCCACTCTCCCAGGAGTTGGTGACGATCAAGTGTGATGTGGAGATGGAGCTCAAGCCTCTTGAACTCGAACGCAAGAGTCCCGATACCGAGGCGCTGCGCGAACTCTACGCCGAGATGGAGTTCAGGACCTGGTTGTCTGAACTGCTTGGCCGCGAGGAGGCGGTAGAGGAAGAGAGCGAGCAGGTTGAAAGTGATTATGAGACCGTTCTCGACTGGGAGCATCTCGAGGCCTGGCTGGAGAAGCTGAAGGCGGCGGAGTTGTTTGCTTTCGATACCGAGACCACCAGCCTCAACTATATGGACGCCCAGATCGTCGGCCTCTCTTTCGCCGTGGTGCCCAACGAGGCGGCCTACGTGCCAGTGGCCCACAGCTACCCCGGTGCGCCGGATCAGCTGCCTCGGGACGAGGTGCTGGCGAAGCTCAAACCGCTGCTGGAAGACGACAACGCACTCAAGGTCGGACAGAACCTCAAGTACGACAAAAGCGTGCTGGCCAACCACGGTATCGAGCTGCGCGGTATCGCCCACGACACGATGCTCGAGTCCTATGTGCTCGACTCCACCGCCACCCGTCACGATATGGATTCGCTGGCGCTCAAGTACCTCAGTACCAGGACCATCAAGTACGAAGAGGTGGCCGGCAAGGGGGCCAAACAGATCGGTTTCAACGAGGTCGCACTCGAGGAGGCCGCCCCCTATGCGGCGGAGGATGCGGACATTACGCTTCGGCTGCACAACGTGCTGTGGCCGAAACTCGAAGCGATTACCCCGCTGGCCGAACTCTATCAGGAGTTGGAGGTACCGTTGCTATCGATCCTCTCGAAGATGGAGCGCAATGGCGTGCTGGTGGACCAGGCGATGCTGGAAAAGCAGAGCCGTGAGCTAACCGAAAAGATGGACGCCATCCAGAAGCAGGCCTATGACGAGGCGGGCGAGTCCTTCAACCTCGGTTCGCCCAAGCAGATCCAGGGGATCCTGTTCGACAAGCTGGAACTGCCGGTGTTGAAGAAGACCCCCAAGGGGCAGCCCTCTACCGCCGAGGAGGTACTGGCAGAGCTGGCGCTGGACTACCCGTTGCCGCGGCTGATCCTCGACTACCGTTCCCTGTCCAAGCTCAAGTCCACCTATACCGACAAGCTGCCGAAGATGATCAATCCGCACACCGGGCGGTTGCACACCTCCTACCATCAGGCGGTGGCGGCCACCGGGCGGCTCTCCTCCTCCGAGCCGAACCTGCAGAACATCCCGGTACGCACCGAGGAGGGGCGGCGTATCCGCCAGGCCTTTATCGCCGAGTCGGGTTATCGCATCGTCGCGGCGGACTACTCCCAGATCGAGCTGCGTATTATGGCTCACCTCTCCGGCGACGAAGGGCTGCTGAAGGCCTTCGAGCAGGGCGAGGATATCCACCGCGCCACCGCCTCGGAGGTGTTCGAGGTACCGCTGGAGGAGGTGAGCTCCGAGCAGCGCCGCAGCGCCAAGGCGATCAACTTCGGCCTGATCTACGGCATGTCCGCCTTCGGCCTGGCCAAGCAGCTGGGGATCAAGCGCGAGGCGGCGCAGAACTACGTGGACCTCTATTTCGAGCGCTACCCCGGTGTGCGTCAGTACATGGAAGATACCCGTGAGCGGGCCCGCGAGCAGGGCTACGTGGAGACCGTTTTTGGTCGCCGTCTCTATATCCCGGACATCAAGTCGAGCAACGGCCAGCGCCGCCAGTATGCCGAGCGCACCGCCATCAATGCGCCGATGCAGGGCACCGCCGCCGATATTATCAAGCGGGCGATGCTCACCGTGGACGCCTGGCTGGCGGATCAACCCGATGTGCACATGGTGATGCAGGTGCATGACGAACTGGTGTTCGAGGTGCCGGAGAAGCGGGTGGATGAGGTTTCGGCAAAGATAATCGAGATGATGAGCGGGGCGGCCGAGCTGCGAGTACCGCTGTTGGTTGAGGCTGGCAGTGGCGCCAACTGGGATGAGGCCCATTAAGCGGATTTCTCGCCAAGACGCAGAGGCCGCAAAGTTGTGTAGGTCGGATTGCGGCTACGCCTAACCCAATCTACTCGCTTTTCAAGCAAGCCAATCGCGGCCGGGACGGCCGCTCCCACGATGGTCGAGGATACTGTGGGAGCGACGGTCCCCGTCGCGATTTGGTGGGGGCGGCTCACCCTGCCTAACATGCCAAGCGCGTGCTCCTGGCGGATTGTCAGTCGTTCGGGAGCTTTATATTTTTTTGATCCCGTTTCGGAACTTTCCCCAACACCTTCAGTCAGAATATTTGCGCGACAATCGCGCATCCCGTTCTCTCCTTACGGGAACCGAACCCGGTTATTTCTCCCCCAAGATACCGGGATTGCTTGGCCCAGGTCGCTCTCTCCTCCCCAACCAGCGACCCGGGCCATTTTTTTTGCCCTACGCTTGCTCGTCGCTCAACCACGCCGAGAGTTTGTCCCGCGCCTCTTCGACACCCTGAAGGTTGTGGGCTGAGAAGAGCTGGACCGAGGCAAGGGGATAATCCGCCTTGAGTATTTTCCTTATGCTTTGTAAGGTATTTGAGGCCGGTCCGCGTTTGAGTTTGTCGGCCTTGGTCAGAAGGATGTGTACAGGCATCTGCTGACAGTCACACCAGTCGAGCATCTG
>JBEPXU010000179.1:0-4688 GCA_041641735.1 Ectothiorhodospiraceae bacterium | reverse complement strand
AAGTTCTTCTCACGCAGTGCTGCCGTTTGTGCCGCCTGCTCCGCCTTGAAGCGATCGCTGATGTCACGGGCGGTGGTCGAAAGGTAGGCAATGTTACCCTGACTGTCACGGTGGCACATGATGAGTAGTGAAACCGGGAGTTCCCGGCCCTGTTCGTTCAACAGTGACAGCTCCCCTTCCCATAGTCCGGCTTCCATGGCCATGGGGTAGGCAACATCATGGATTTGCTCGGCGACCCTTTCCGGGAAGTGGTTGAAGATCGTTTTATCGCAGTTGCGGCAATCAGGGTCGATGCCAAGGAGTTTCTGTGCGGTGTCATTACAGTAGAGGCAATGGCCCTCGGTATCGGTAATGGCGACAAGATCAGGTGTTGCCTCCAGCAGTGTGACCAGACGCTGGCGGGAACTTTCGCTGTGTTCGCGCTCAATGATACCGGCAAGGGTGTCGGCAACGGCGCTGAGGAAGCGGACCTCACGCGATGTACTCTGGTGGCCGGCGGCCACATAGAGGTTGAGTACACCGATCAATCCCTTGTCCGAATGGATCGGTTGGCAGTAATGGCCATGGTCCTGAATACCATCAAAGCGGGTCTCGTGGCTTTCGTCCATGTGGCTGTGGAAGACCAGCTCTTCACTCTGGGCAGCCTTACCGCAGAGACAGCGGCCGAAGGGAACCTCGGCGCAAAGGGTATGGAGCACCGGTGTGAGGTGGCGTTTGGCTATCAGGCGAAGGGACTGGTTTTGCTGGTCGACCAGAAACACCGAGCCCTTGCGTTCCAGAGTGAGCCAGGGAATGTCGAATAACAGCTCCAGGCTCTTGTTGAGCTTCTCCTCCAGGGAGATATTTTCCAGTGAGAGGTTGAGGATACGCCGTAATGCCTCCTGGCTGTCGCGTTCGTTGCGCAGTTCGGCAGTGAGCCGTTCATGTTCCTCCTGGGTGCGCAGGGCGTGGATACCATAGGAGAGAGAAGCGGCGAGTTCTCCAAGCAGGTCGGCCTCCTCATCGTCGAAGGCATCGGGTTCTGCGCTCAAAATGGCCAGGCAACCGAAGGGACTGCCGCGCCAGTCGAGCGGGAGGGCGATGACCGACTGGTAGCCATATGCAGTGGCGTTTTCGCGCCAGGGGGAAAACTCCTGACTTTCGGTGATGTGTTGGATAATGGTGGGTGTGAGGGTGCGAATGGCGATACCGGCAGGCCCCTGGCCGGTGTCCCGTTCATCCCAGGTGATTCGGATTTTCTTCAGATAATCCGGGTGATAGCCCGCATGGGCCATAAAGCGTACGGATTTCCCGGCATCGTGCTGCGCATAACCGGCCCAGGATAAACGATAGCCGCCTACCTCGACGGCGATCCGGCAGACATCGTGCAGCAACTGGCGCTCTTCCGTGGCAGTTTCCAGTGCCTTGTTGACGGCGCGCAATACCTCCAAGGCACGCTTTGTACGGGTATGCGGCATCCAGTATGTCCCTGGTTATGCGATAGGTTTCGATCTTTACCCCTTCCGGTCTCGCGAATCAAGGGAATAAAAACCTGACTAAAACCGTTGAAATCGGTGATGTCAGCGGACAAAATCGAGGCGGTTTCACGTTTTCGTTATCGGTGATTTGTTAACATGGTGTTCCGGGTTGAACGCTTGTTATGAATTAAGACGATTTTTCGATGCGACTATTCCTTATTTCGACATTATTGCTGCTGGCCGTGTCCAGTGGGCATGTGACGGCCGGCGAGGGCCATGCCAGGGCCGGAGTCAACAAAGGCTGGCATGGGGCGCAAGCGGGCTCCGGGGAGCTTTTGAAGGGCGTAAAAAAGGGTTCCAGGGCGGCCTGGAAAGGCACCAAAAAAGGCGCCAGGGAAGCGTCCGATGTGATATCGGAAGGATCGAAAGGTGCCTGGAGATCCATTAAGAAGGCACTCGATTCGGACTAGCGGCTACACTTTCTTAAACGTAAATCAATGAGCAGGGTACTCTGGAGGTTATTGTGCGTATGGGAATAAGCAAAGGCGTGTTGGTCGGTGCAATGGCGGTGTTTCTGAGCGCGTGCTCCTGGGTGACGTTGTCGCAGGAGGGCGAGGATGTTCGCGTATTGGATGCCGCTCAGGTGACGAGCTGTGAGCGTGTGGGCAAGACGACCGTAAGAACCAAGGCAACGCTCGGTGGACTGGAGCGTCATGAGGAGAAGGTGCAGTCCGAACTCAATGCCCTGGCACGTAATTCCGCCCCGGATATCGGTGGCGATACGGTGGTGCCGGTGGATAAACCGGTTGAAGGGGTACAGGTCTTCGAGGTTTATCGCTGTATTCGCTGAGGCGGTCGGCCATTATTGGCAAGGATTTTCATGGTGTTGAGTCTGAAACAGTCGTTGAGTGCCTGGGGCGGTCCGGATTTTAATCACACCTTCAAGGCGGAGGTGGAGAAACTGCCACACGAGGCGCTGCCGCTGCAACAGGGGCTTTCGCTGAGTTCCTACGTCAGTACAGAGCCCTTTAAGGTGATGGTGATCAGCAGCGCCGAGGATGTCCGTGATCTCCATGTGAAGGCAGGGGTCTTCTACAGCGGGATTATTGCCGGGTGCAGTTGCGCTGATGATCCGACGCCGACCGATGTTCAGGCCGAGTACTGCGATTTGCAGTTCGATATCGACAGGCAGAGCGGCGAGACCCGTATCACCCTGCTCGCCGATTGAGTCGGCTCAGGCCTTCCAGTACCCCTTGTTGCCGGCCACCCCCTGACCACCGGCAGCGATAGCCGCCGATTCATCTTTGTCGCTGACCCCGCCCAAGGCATAGACGGGTATCGATACCGCTGAGGCGATGTGGCCGAAGCCCTCCCATCCCAGCGGTTCGATATCTGGATGTGCCGTGGTGTAGTTCACCGGCGACAGCACAGCAAAGCTCGCGCCGATGGCCTCCCCGCGTTTGAGGGCCGCAAGGTCGTGGCCGGAGACGGCCAGCAGGTAGTCGTCACTCAGTGGACGACTGTCGATCGTCTTTAGTGCCTTGCTGTCGAGGTGCAGCCCATCCGCGCCGATCTTCTCTACCAGTAACGGGTCGCCGGTGAGCAGCACCTTGCAGCCATAACCGTGGCAGATTTTTACCACTTTCTGTGCCAGGGCGGCATAGGCGACCGTATCAAGGGACTTGGCCTTGAACTGCAGCAGCGAGGTTCCCGGTTGCAGGCTGCGTTCAAGAGCGGCGAGAAACTCGGTCTCATCCTCGGGACTGGGGGTGATGAGGTAGTGTCTGGGGAAGTCCATAAAGGTACCGTCGTTGGAATCTCCGCAGATGATAGAAATTCAGGGAGGCCGATGCAATCGGCCGGGATGATGCATAGACTGATGTTATGAATGGCGGGAACCCATGCCGGGAGGTTGGGGTGATTCGGTGGGCGCAATTGTTGTTTTGCCGAGTTAGAGTTTTACGACAGGCGTCCGGGGTGTTTACATGTGGGTGGGTGAAAGCGGTGTAATCACGTTGACGATACTGGGCAGGTAGTAGTTTCTTCATGGTTGACCAAATACCTGTTCTGACAGCCAACCACAATTCGAAAGACGGGAGCGAGGAAGAATGAGCGCAAAATGGTGGAAAGGCGGGCCACTGCTGGTGTTGTTCTTGCTGGGTGCTTGTGCCACAGCCCCGGAGCAGGAGGTCAGTGAGACGGTTCCGTTGCCAACCTATGCAGAGCCCGACAGCCGTTGCCGGGATATCAGTGGCAGCTTCCAGGCTCAGCCGCACCAGGTCGGCAAAACGGCCATTGAGCGTCCGTTGTTGGCACAGACGCTGTTGCCGGAGAACGGTCGTCTGGATCTGGCAACAACGGTGGAGCTGCATATGAGTGAGGCCGGGACCCTGCATGTCTCGGCGCTGGATAGCGACGGTGAGCCACTGTTTAAGCACCACTACACCAGTGGGAGCGGTGTGTTTGAGTGTGATGACGGGCAGCTGGTGTTCTACCCGAAAAACCTCGATCAGGAGCCGCCCACAGGCATCGACTGGGACAAGGTGATCCTGCGTCGCACCGAGGATGGCTCCCTGATGGCACGCAAAGGGGGGCTGTTCAGCGGCATGATCTTCCTGATGCTACCGATGTACGTCACTACCGATGACTGGTATCTGTTCAAGCCGGTAGAGTAAGGCGGCGAAGTTGATGTTTTACACCGTTCGGAGTCACCGGGCAGACTGTGTCGCCCGAAGAATGAACAACGTCTTGTGCTATGTCCCTACGTTTTAGCCGGCGATGCCGGAATATCCTGCAGTCTGAAATCCGCGCCATGACCGGCGAGTGTAAGCGCCTCAATGGTATCAACATGGCCCAGGGGGTTTGTGATCTCCCCGTTCCCCCGGAGGTGGTGGAGGGTGCCAAGGCGGCGATCGATGCCGGGGTGAACACCTACACCGCCACCGAAGGGCTGGCACCACTGCGTGACGCGATAGCCAGGAAGATGCAGCGCTTCTATGGCATGACCGTGGAGCGGGATGAGGTGCTGGTCAGCCTCGGGGCGACCGGTGCCTTTTACAGTACCGCCCAGGCATTGCTGGATGAGGGTGATGAGGTGATCCTGCTGGAACCCTACTACGGTTACCATGCCGCCACCCTCACCGCGCTAGGTTGCAAGCTCAATCCTGTCCGGCTGAAAGCGCCGGAATGGCGCCTGGAGCCTGAGGCACTGGAGCAGGCAGTTACGGCAAA
>JBEPXU010000178.1:0-4701 GCA_041641735.1 Ectothiorhodospiraceae bacterium | reverse complement strand
GAGGATACCCAGCAATACCATGGTAATGATCCGGCTGCCACCGGGTGTACCGAGTATTGCCACCCCATCCGGGCCGCTGACAAAAGTGGGTGACATGCTGGAGAGCATGCGCTTGCCCGGGGCGATGGCGTTGGCCTCGGCCCCGACGAGCCCATAGGCGTTGGGTACACCGGGCTTGGCGGAGAAGTCGTCCATTTCATCATTGAGAAGAACCCCGGTATTGCCGGCGATGAAGCCCGAACCAAAGGGGTAGTTGATGCTCAGGGTTGCCGAGACGTAGTTGCCCGCCTGGTCGAGGATGGAAAAGTGGGTGGTATGGAAACCTTCATGAGGTTTGGTGGCCGATGGCAACTCACTGCTGCGGGTGGCACGATCGAGACGAATCGACGCGGCCAGACCGGCGGCGTAGTCGGGACTGGTGAGACGCCGAACCGGTACATCGACAAAGTCGGTATCTCCCAGGTATTCGGCACGGTCTCGGTAGGCGCGACGCATTGCCTCGACGATGAGGTGGTCGCGCTGCGCCTGTTCGAGCGTGTCCAGCGGGTATTGCGACAGGATATTCAGCATCGTGGCCAGTGCCACGCCCCCCGAGGAGGGTGGCGCTGCAGAGGTGATGGTCAAGTCGTGGTAATGGCTGCGGATCGGTTCGCGCTCTACGACGCGGTATTCATGCAGATCCTTTGCCTGCCAGATACCGCCTGCCCGCTTGTTGCTAGCGACAAGTGATTTCGCCACGTTTCCGTGGTAAAAACCGTCGTGGCCTTGCCGGGCAATCGCCTCCAGGGTGCGGGCGAGGTCGGGCTGTTGGATAAGGTAGCCCAGTGGCGGTACTTCACCGTCCTTGAGGAAAATGGCGGCGGCCTTCGGCTGACTGCGCAACACCTCCAGGCGAAAACGAGCCATGCGGCGGTAGTGTTCGGTGACAGGGAAGCCCTCCCGGGCCTGGCGGATGGCCGGGGCGAGCACCCTGGCCAGCGGGAGACGGCCGTACTGTTCGCTGATGTGTACCAGTGCCGCCGGTTCCCCGGGTATACCGGCGGACAATGGTCCGTTCATTGAGAGACCAGGAATCACATTGCCCTTGTCATCTTGGTACATGGTGCGGGAGGCGGCCAGTGGCGCCTTCTCCCTGCCGTCGATCATCACCTCGTGGCCATCCTCAGCGCGGTGTAGCAGCCAGAAGCCACCGCCACCGATACCGGAACTGTAGGGTTCGACCACGGCCAGACTGGCGCTGACCGCAACGGCCGCATCAAAGGCGTTACCGCCCTCGGCGATAATCGTCATGCCGGCCTCGGTAGCCAGTGGATGGGCAGTGGCCACGGCGGCGGCAGGTGGTGTTGTCCCCTGGGCCAGGGTCAGCGTCGGAAGCAGTAGCAGGAGTGTGAGCAGGCGGTGCATTATTCTCGTCCCTGTTGGGTGTCGTAAGCCCATAAGCATTACTACTCGTGGAGGGCGGTGGCAAGTCGATATGGCATAAAAAAGGCCCCGAACGGGGCCTTTTTACCAGATATGAGTCGCCGGCTTAGCCTTCAGACTGCAGCTTCTCATATTTGGCCTGTAGTTCGTCCTTGGACTCGGTGTGATCCGGGTCGACGAGGATGCAGTCTACCGGGCAGACCTCGATACACTGGGGCTCGTCATAGTGGCCAACACACTCGGTGCAGTGGCCCGGGTCGATCTCATAGATCTCATCACCCTGACTGATCGCGCCATTGGGGCACTCGGGTTCACATACATCGCAGTTAATACATTCGTCGGTAATCATCAGTGCCATGGCACTTTTCCTCCTGCAATTTTGCCAAAGTCGGCCAATACAATCGTAGTATATTAGCGCATTCTGTTATTGAGCGCAGCCTTTACCTTCGCGTCGACGAAATCCTCGACATCACCACCCAGTGAGGCCACCTCCTTGACCAGGCTGGATGAGATAAAGGTGTACTTCTCCGCCGGAGTGAGGAAGATGGTCTCCACATCCGGTGCCAGCCGACGGTTCATGCCGGCCAGCTGAAATTCGTATTCAAAATCCGAGACCGCGCGCAGACCCCGCAGGATCACCGTCGCCCCCTGCTCATGGGCAAAATCGGCCAACAGACTGTCGAAGCCGCATACCTCAACACGATCCAATCCGCCCAGGACCTGCTGGGCAAGTGCCACCCGTTCCTCAAGGTTGAACAGGGGGGCCTTTTTCGGGTTAGCGGCCACGGCAACGACAACTTTGTCGAACAGACGGCATGCGCGCTGGATCAGGTCGCTGTGGCCGTTGGTTATGGGGTCAAAGGTCCCCGGGTAGATCGCAGTGACGGGCATCGTGCTTCTCGCTGGTCATGGCCGGCCATAATAACAGGGGTTGGCAGCCAGGTGCTACGGTGCCACCGCCAGGTGGTAGGCCACCTGGCCGGCACGTTTGCTTCGCAGCATCTCCCAGCCCTCAGGAAGCTCCAGTTCGTCCAGTTCTGACTCCAGCTCGATATAGACCCGTGAGCCCGGTGCCAGCCATCCTCCCTCGCCCAGCCTTTTCAGAGCTGGTTGCAGCAGCTCACGGCGAAACGGTGGATCGAGGAAGACCACATCGTATACCTGTGGGTCGCCGCGTAAAAAGGCAAGGGCATCACTGCGCACAACCTGTGCATTATCCACCTGCAACAGTGCCAGGTTCTCTTTCAGGGCAGCGATTGCGCGGGGATTGGTATCAACGAAGGTTACTTCAGCGGCACCGCGGGAGAGTGCTTCAAGGCCCAGGGCACCGCTGCCGCTGAAAAGATCCAGGCAGCGGGCACCGGCAATGACCGGCTGCAACCAGTTGAACAGGGTTTCACGCACCCGATCCGTGGTGGGGCGCAGCCCCTCGCCATCAGCAAAGCGGAGTTTGCGCCCGCGCCACTCACCACCGATGATGCGCAGGGTGTTGCTGGTCCCAGGGCGTTTCGCCATCTACTGCGCCCTGCCCACAGTGACGGTGATCATCCGTTCAGGGTGGACCCGGCGCTGGAAGGCCTCGCGGATTTGTTTGGTTGTAACCGCCTCGACCCTGTTATTGAAGGTATTCAGATAATCCAGCGGCAGGTCGTAGAAGCCGATCATGGCGATATAACCGAGGATGTCACTGTTGGAGTCGATCTTCAGCGGGAAACCGCCGGTGATGTTTTGCTTCGCCGCCTCCAGCTCCTCGGCGGTGGGGCCCAGTTCGCAGAAGTCCTGCAGGGTCCGGCTCATTACCGCAAGCGCCTCCTCGGCCTGGTCGTTGCGGGTCTGCAGGCCAAGAACAAAGGGGCCCTTCACCCGCATCGGCGAGAAGTAGCTGTAGGCGCTGTAGGAGAGTCCGCGTTTCTCCCGCACCTCCTCGCTGATGAGCGAAACCAGGCCGCTGCCGCCAAGGATGTGGTTCCCCACATAGAGCGGGAAGTAATCGGTGTCGCCCCGGTAGAGGCCCGGCTGGCCCATCAGCAGATGTGTCTGGCTGGAGGGGTGTTCGATATGCCGGCGCTTGGCTCCGTCCAGCTGTGCCACCCGTGGCAGCGGTTCGGCTGCCTGGCCTGCGGGCAGCTTTTCCGTCACCTGCTCGGCAATCCGTTCGGCCTCGCTACGCTCCACTGCACCAACGATTGCGATAACGGCATTACGTGCCACGTAGTAGCGGCGGTGGTAGTCGATAAGGTCCTGTCGGTCGATAGCGTCGATACTCTGGCGCGTACCGCCGGGCGGTGTGGCATAGGGGTGGTCGCCGTAGAGGGCGCGGTAGAAGGCCTTGCTGGCGATCTCGCCCGGTCGTTGCTCCTCGTACTGCAGGCCGGTGAGTATCTGTCGACGTACCCGCTCCAGTGCCGCCAGCGGAAAATCAGGTTCGCTCAGCAGCAGGGTGAAGGTTTCCAGTGCAGGCTCGAACAGTTCGGGACGGGTCAGGCTGCGCAGGCTTGCGGTGGCCATGTCGCGGTGGGAGCTGGCGGAGAAGTTGGCGCCGAGACTGTCAAAGCGTCGTGCGATGGCATCGGCGCTGAGGTCATTCGCTCCCTCTTCCAGCATACCGTTGGTGAACATCGCCAGTCCGGGCTTATCGCCGTCGCGGGCGGCGCCGGCGTCGAACACCACACGGATGTCCACCATCGGCAGCTCCGGCGCAGCGACGAAGTAGACTCGCGCGCCGTTGTCGGTTCGCCAGTGCTGGATCTCGGGGCTGGCCCACGCGGTGTTACCGGCAACAAGCAGGACAGGTGACAGCAGGTAAGTAAGTAATCGCTTAATATGCAGCATGATTCACTCCCTTATTCTTGTCGGCCTTCTCGATGGGCAAGGGATCGAGGGTGGCGGTGGTGAGGTGCTCCGGTCGTAGAAACTCCCGCGCCACATGCCGTACCTGCTCAGGTGTGATCGCATTGAGCCGTTCCACATAGCGTTCCGCCTCGCGCCAGTCGAGGCCGACCGTCTCCAGCATGCCCAGCTGCATCGCCTGGTAGAAGATGGAGTCGAGTTCGTAGACCTTGGCGGCGGTCACCTGGGCCTTGATTCGTTTCAGTTCCTCCCGGCTGACCAGTTCGTTTTGCAGCCGGTCGATCTGCATGCGCAACGCCGCCTCCAGTTCTTCCACGCTCTTGCCCTGAGCCGGAGTGCCCTGCAGCAGTAGCAGGGTGTCGTGGCGGGCAAGCAGGTCGTAGCCGACGCCGGCGCTGGCGGCCAATTCCTCACCCCGAACCAGCTCGC
>JBEPXU010000177.1:0-4709 GCA_041641735.1 Ectothiorhodospiraceae bacterium | reverse complement strand
GTTACCGTTCTCGGCATCAAAGGTAACCAAGTTCGTATCGGTGTGAATGCGCCGAAAGACGTCTCTGTGCATCGTGAAGAGATTTACGAACGCATTAAGCGCGAAAAAGATGGAGAACCTGGCAATTTTTAATAAACAGCCCTTTACGTTCGAGGACTACGCAGGTATCCTTTCGCGCGTAGTTAAAGGAGAGCTGGCCGAGTGGCTGAAGGCGCACCCCTGCTAAGGGTGTATAGGGGAAACTCTATCGAGGGTTCGAATCCCTCGCTCTCCGCCATACAACATGATTCATCTCGCTGTGATAAAACGTAGCGAAGTGGATATTGAAGCGAAAATAATCGCTTAAACGTTTCAGGAAAGAAACGCTGCATATATCCGGAAGTGACTTGACAGCAGGACGCAGCTTCTAGATAATGCACCGCCTTAAGCGCCCGTAGCTCAGCTGGATAGAGTACCTGGCTACGAACCAGGCGGTCGCACGTTCGAATCGTGCCGGGCGCGCCATATACACAAAAAGGCCTCTGCGAAAGCAGGGGCCTTTTTGTTTGTGTATTCATTGTCGGGAGGATTTGAACCTCCGAGGTATTCAATCAGGTCAGTTCGACCGATGCGTGTTAACGCTTTGCAACGCCGCCGTTCCGACGGCGGCCCCGCAGTGGAGAGGTCGTAGGTCGAATAATCCTTCCGGGCCCGTTATACGAGAAAGCCGATGCTGTCAGCATCGGTTTTTTTTCGACTGCCCGTCGAGTTGCTGGTCCTCGCCAGAGGTTCGGGTGTTCATCCGGACGAGCCAAACTGTTGGTCTGTTTGATTCCGGGCTCACCCTTACGGGCGCGCGCTATAACAATAATCTTCAGTTAATTCAGCTAAATATTGCCGGTCAGCGTCGGGCCTTCACTGTGTTATTTTTTCTCCTATCTGTGAATTGGCGTGGCTGAAAACTGGCGGTCGATGCGTGGATCCGTGATTTTTCTCGTCGAGCTCGGTTTAATTATTCGCCTCAAATAATAAGGTACCAGAGAAGTAGTAGCGACATTATTTGTTTTTCAAGCTGGTGAGTATCAGCGGTTATCCGTGACGGTTTATCCTGTGGGTGGTGTTTGAATCTTAAGACAGTGCAAACTTCTTAAGGCAGGACGCCGTGGGCCAGTCAGTTGCTGTTATGAGCGGCACAGTTAGTTTTGTCGAAACCGTAGTCGAGGTCCTGCCTAGAACAAAGGTGATTCAGTAATCTGTAATGCTCAGCTTAGTTCTCACCCAATAGGCTCAACATCTTTTTCAGATGCCGCATGAACAATGACGAACTGTGATTCATGGCAGTACCGGCTTCAGTTTTTCCTGTCTAGTCCCCGCTTTGGCGTTCAGCAGAAGTGCACAACCCATGAGTCCTAGCATATCCAATAATTTGAGAAGTTTGGTTGCCAACGTGCGTAGCAAGAAAAACTGAGCTATACACTAGAAAGTAGTGTTGTGGACTCGCCGCCGGGGTTACGTTCCTGATAGCTGAGCGCATGTGTATTAATCGCTTTGTGTATGTGCCGGTGATGAAAGGCGGCTTGTCAGGTTAAGTGACCCCGGTGAAAATGAGTTGGACACGGGGTGTCTGAGGTCGGTTTTGACACAGAAGGGTTCAGTGTGATGAAGCGGTTTAAGAATATCCTGTTTGTGGCAGAACGAGATGTGGACAACCGGGCAGCGCTGCATCGCGCCATAGCCCTGGCGGAGAACAATCAGGCCACCCTCACCGTTGTTACGGTTGCCCCGAAACTTGCCGCCGGCATCGGCCTGCCTGACGGTGGCCCTGTCAGCGCAGGGCTCCAGGCAGAGATCGTGGCTGAAAGGCAGAAGGAAATCGAGGAGCAGGTGCAGTCTCTGGGTGCCGCTGTTGGTATCCACTGCAGGGTGCTTTTGGGGACTCCTTTCGTGGAGATCGTTCATGAGGTGCTGGCGCAGGGGTACGATCTAGTGGTTAAAGTGCCGGAAGAGCTTGACTGGAGCGACAGGCTATTCGGCAGTGACGACATGCACCTGTTACGAAAATGTCCCTGCCCGGTTTGGCTGATTAAACAGCAGGAAAATCCGGCTTATCGTCGTATTCTTGCAGCGGTTGATGTGACACCGATGGAATCAAACCGTGATTCAGCGGCGCAATTGGCGCTGAATATGCAGATTTTAGAAATGGCGAGTTCACTTGCCTTGGCGGAGTTTGCCGCCCTACACATCGTACATGTTTGGGATGCCATCGGTGAGAGCACCATGCGAGGGGCGTTTCTGGCAAATCCCAGTGAGCAGATCCGCGACTATATTGCTCAGGTGAAGCGACAGCATGAAGAAGCATTCAATGGGCTGTTGCATGAGTTGGAAAATAAGCTCGGTGCGGAGACGCTTACCTACCTTAAGCCGAGGCATCACCTTATCAAGGGGTGGGCCAGAAAAGAGATACCTCTGCTGGCAAGGACTATTAATACCGATCTGGTGTTGATGGGGACAGTAGCCCGTACCGGTATCCCCGGCTTTATTATTGGCAATACCGCGGAGACCATACTCAATCAACTAGACTGTTCGGTGTTGGCGGTCAAACCTCCGGGATTCAAAACGCCTTTAACGCTATAACAGCAACTGGCCCACTCTAACCGGAGAGTGCGAGTCGCGGTTCAAGGTGGGTTTTGTCAGCAATGCAGAGGCAAGGACATCAAGTGTCGCTTGCAATTAAATCATACCGCTGGAATTTATCGTAAGGGTTATACCGTGCCAAGCTTGCCGTGGAAACCGTTGTTGGTTCAAAGCGTACTGCTGTTGTTATTGTGGCTGCTGCTGGCCCAGGGCGGGACCGAGGCAAAGGCATGGGTTGTGGCGTTGCCCACTCTGGTGTTGGCCGTTATCGTCAGTCTTCGACTTCGCCGGCCGCATCGGCTACGTTTGCGTTGGTACTTGTTGCCGGCATTCCTTTTTAGACTTTTATTGGATATGTTCCGCGGTGCAGTACAGACCGCAGGGGTGATGCTTAATCCGGGCAAGCGGTTAAGGCCGGGGCTGGTGCGTATAGCCCTTGGGTCTTCGGGTGAAGCGGAACGTATCCTGCTGCTTAATATCCTTAACCTTGTCCCCGGCACGCTCAGTGTGATGCTGAATGGCGACACGCTTCTGCTCCACGTCCTGGATAGGAGAATTGATGTTGCCAGTGAGGTCGTGCGTTTGCAGGGACGGGTGGCGGCCCTTTTCACCGACGGGGGGAAGGGATGATGTTCATCCTGTTGGCGTTGATACTGCTGCTCACTCTCCTTGGCGGCCTTATCAGGATTATCCGTGGACCTACGGCGATTGACAGGATGTTGGCGGCACAGCTATTCGGTACCGGCGGGGTAGCGCTGTTGCTACTCCTCGGTGTTGCCCTCGATAACCCTTATCTTCTCGATGTTGCATTGGTGACTGCCTTGCTGAGCGCCTTTGCCGGTTTGGCCTTTGTCCGTTTGGGGGAGGGTGAGGAGTGATGCTGGAGATTTTCAGTGCTCTGCTGATAGGTATGGGGCTGCTCTTTTTTATTGCCGGTACGCTTGGTCTGCTGCGCTTTCCGGATGTCTATACCCGTATACACGCGGTGACCAAGGCCGATTCGGTAGGGCTTGGGCTGGTGTGTGCGGGAGTCGCGCTGTGGTGGGGGGATTGGCACGTAGCACTTAAGTTGTTACTGCTGTGGCTGCTGGTGCTGCTATCCAGTGCGCTGCTTTCACACCTTATCGCCGCGACGGCAATGAGGGCAGGCATCCGGCCTTGGGAGGCGGAATGAATACCGGCTTCTTTGATCTCCTTCTCGCCGCCAGTCTGGTCGGTCTGAGCCTGATGCTGCTTCTTGGTGCGGACTTTTTTCGTTCGGTGGTGCTGTTCATCGTCTTCGGCCTGCTGATGGCCCTGGCCTGGGCCCGCCTCAATGCCCCCGATCTGGCACTGGCCGAGGCCATTGTCGGGGCGGGGGTGACCGGCGCCTTGTTGATGGGTACATGGCACCGGACAAAAAGCTCGTTCCGGGCGGGTGAGTGGAACAAGGCGATTGTAATACCCCAGATATTAACCATCGGTGCAGTGGCTGCCCTTCTGAGCTGGGCGTTAGTGGAGCTAGTCGGAGAGCCGGGTGGCGGGCTCAAGGCGGAGGTCATGGCTCGTCTGCCGGAGAGCGGCGTCAGCAGCCCTGTTACCGCCGTGCTGCTTAACTTCAGGGGTTATGACACGCTGCTTGAGCTGGGCGTGTTGTTGCTGGTGGGTGTGGCGGTTCAGCAAGCCGGAGTCAACAGACCGGCTGGCGTGGCGCGGCCAGGCCCGGTTCTGTCTGCCTTTATGGCTGTGATCGCACCGGTGCTGGTCGTTGTCTCGGGTTATCTTTTGTGGCGGGGGAGTCATGCCCCCGGCGGGGCATTTCAGGCGGGGGCCATGCTGGGTGCGGCGGGGATACTGTCACTGCTGGTCTCACCCTCGCAAATTGACAGCTGGCGTGAGGGGCGATTACGTGCCCTGCTGGTGGTCGGACCGCTACTGTTTTTGTCGCTGGCCATAGCGGCGATGGCCGGTGGCAGTCTTCTACAGTTTCATCCTGGCTGGGCGGGTGGCTTGATTCTTTTGGTGGAGGCTGGTGCAACCCTATCGATTGCCGCGGCACTGGTGGTGTTGTTCCAGGGCAGTTCAGGTAAGCCGAATGGAAAAGGGGGAGCTCAGGA
>JBEPXU010000176.1:0-4732 GCA_041641735.1 Ectothiorhodospiraceae bacterium | reverse complement strand
ACCACACGGCAGACGAACTGGGCTACTTCCTCGATCTGATGGCCTTCCTCGCCGAACACGAGGTCCCCAGCGCCCACCCCATCGCCGACAACGACGGCCACTACCTGCGTGAACTCAACGGCAAACCTGCCGCCCTGGTCATGCGCCTCTCCGGTGGCGGCGTGGAGCATCCCAATGTCGCCCAATGCCGTGAACTGGGCCATGCCCTGGGCAAACTGCACGTGGCCGGCCAGTCTTTTGAGGGCGAGCGCGGCAATGATCGCGGCCCCCACTGGTGGGCCACCACCCGCGATGCCGTGATAGACAAACTGAGCAGCGAGGACCGCACGCTGCTCGACGAGGAGCTGACCTTCCAGCGCGGCCACCGCTTTGATCAGTTGCCCCGTGGTGTGATCCATGCGGACCTGTTCCGCGACAACGCCCTGTTCGAGGGTGAGACCCTTACCGGCATCATCGACTTCTACTACGCCTGCAATGACGTGCTGCTCTACGATGTGGCGGTCACCGTCAACGACTGGTGCAGCAACGGCGACGGTGGGCTGGATGAGGAAAAGGTGTTGGCCATGCTCGGCGCCTACAAACAGGTACGCCCCTTCACCGCCGACGAGACCGACGCCTGGCCGGTAATGCTCCGCGCCGGTGCCCTGCGTTTCTGGCTCTCCCGCCTGCAGGACATGCACTTCCCGCGTGAGGGGGAGCTGACCCACATCAAAGACCCCAACGTCTTCCGCACCATCCTCATCGCCCGCAAGCAACAGACCGAACACCTGCGCGAGCTCTGGCAGCAGGCCTGAGCCCGCAAATAAAGCAGTTTCCCCTGTCATTGCGAGACCCAGGCAAAGCAATCCCATTCCACACTGCAAGATTGCTTCGTCACTGAGCGTTCCTCGCAATGACGATGCATGGCTAGCGGACACTCCCTCCGTGTATTTCACTCTCCCGTCATTGCGCGCCACAGGCACCGCACGCTTGTCACTTTACGTTAGATTGCTTTGTCACGATGTTCCTCGCAATGACAGCCGGAAAACCAGGCCACTAACCTCCGTCATTGCGAGCCGCAGGCGAAGCAATCTCTTCTCGCCTCAACCGTCACTTTTGCATGCAATCACGCACCATTAATCGGTGTTTTCACCCTTCCAAAATCATGTGACAAAAAGGTCAATTTTCGGACACAAACAGGCCCGTTTTTCGCTAACTCATTGTCCCTTCAAGGAATTGCCTGTTATCCACAAAACCTGTGGATAACTTTGTGGATTCTTTGGGAAGATCTGGCCCCAGGGCGCATTACTGCGCCACGGTTAACAAATTGGTCA
Organism: Ectothiorhodospiraceae bacterium; assembly: GCA_041641735.1. GTDB lineage: Bacteria > Pseudomonadota > Gammaproteobacteria > Thiohalomonadales > Thiohalomonadaceae > JAPHTQ01. Next base: position 3,419 of record JBEPXU010000176.1, on the reverse strand, counting down.
TCTTGTAACCGAAGAAATTAATTTAAACAAATTCAATAACTTATGCGTTTATTTGAGCTTCTGGATACGTAAGTATTCACTTACTTTTTAGCCCTAGTAACTTCGTTGGGCACTACTGTGCATAAAAAGGGTGCACAAACCGATTTGGCTGCACCTGTCAAGCGCTTTTCGTACATTTTTAAGGGTTACTTGCCGCCATCGGACTGCCTCCATAGAATAGGCGGCCACACCCTGACCAAACGGATAGAACAACAAGCCCGTGGAAACCCTGGCCCGCATCGCCCAGCGCCTCGATCAACTCAGTGAATGGACCGGCCGGCTCATCGCCTGGCTGACCCTCGGTATGGTGCTCACCACCTTCGCCGTGGTGGTGCTGCGTTATCTGTTCAATACCGGCTGGATCGCGATGCAGGAGTCCATCACCTACATGCACGCGCTGGTGTTCATGCTGGGTGCCGCCTACACCCTGCGCCACGATGGCCACGTCCGGGTCGATATCTTCTACCAGAAGTTCGGAATAAAAGGCCGCGCCTGGGTCGACCTGCTGGGCACCCTGCTGCTGCTCGCACCGGTCACCCTTTTCATCGCCTGGGAGAGCTGGGAGTACGTCGCCAGTTCCTGGGAGTTGCACGAGGGCTCACGCGAGGCCGGCGGCCTGCCCGGGGTCTATCTGTTGAAAACCGCCATTCCGGCCATGGCCGTGCTGATGCTGCTGCAGGGCATCTCACTGGCCATCCGTTCCCTGCTGGTGATCCTCGGTCACGAGGAAGACGCCCCGGCCCACGACGCGAGCACGGAGGTATAGCCATGGGTGCAGAATCAATGGCCATCCTCATGTTCCTCGCCATCTGCGGCGTGCTGTTGCTGGGCTACCCGGTCGCCTTTTCCCTCGGCGGCACGGCGCTGGCCTTTGCCGCGCTGGGCAGCCAGATGGGCGTTTTCGATGCCGCCTTCCTCGAGGCCCTGCCCAACCGCCTCTACGGCATCATGACCAACGAGACCCTGATCGCGGTGCCGCTGTTCGTCTTCATGGGGGTGATGCTGGAGCGCTCGAAGGTGGCCGAGCAGCTGCTCGACACCATGGCCGCGCTGTTCGGCCCGCTGCGCGGCGGCCTTGGGATCTCGGTCACTCTGGTGGGGATGCTGCTGGCCGCCAGCACCGGCATCGTCGGCGCCACCGTGGTCACCATGGGGCTGCTGTCACTGCCGACGATGATGAAGCGCGGCTACAGCCCGGCACTGGCCACCGGCACCATCTGCGCCTCCGGCACCCTGGGGCAGATCATCCCGCCGTCGATCATCCTTATTCTATTGGGTGACGTGCTCTCCTCCGCCTATCAGCAGGCGCAGCTGGATATGGGGATCTGGTCGCCGGAGACCGTTTCGGTGGGCGACCTGTTCGCCGGGGCGCTGATCCCGGGCCTGATGCTGGTGGGCTTCTACATCGCCTACCTGCTGCTGGTGGCCTGGCTCAAGCCCTCGGCCTGCCCGGTGCCGCCGAAAGCCGAGCGTGGCGGCTATGACCGTGAGCTATTCACCCGTGCCCTCAAAGTGCTACTACCGCCGCTGGGGCTGATCCTCGCGGTGCTAGGCTCGATACTGGCGGGACTGGCCACCCCCACCGAGGCGGCCTCGGTCGGTGCCGTCGGCGCGATCCTGCTCGCTGTCGGCCAGCGCCAGTTCAACCTCGGCACGCTCAACGAGGTGATGCGCTCCACCACCCAGATCACCGCCATGGTGTTCCTGATCTTCATCGGCGCCTCGCTCTTCTCGCTGGTGTTCCGCGGTTTCGGCGGCGACGAAATGGTCAAGGAGCTGCTCACCGACCTGCCCGGCGGCGTGTTCGGCGCGATGCTGGTGGTGATGCTGGTAATGTTTCTGCTCGGCTTCATCCTCGACTTTATCGAAATCACCTTCGTGGTCGTGCCCATCGTCGCGCCCATTTTGCTGCAGATGGACCTCGACCCAATCTGGCTCGGGGTAATGATCGCCATCAACCTGCAGACCTCCTTCCTCACCCCGCCGTTCGGCTTCGCCCTGTTCTACCTGCGCGGCGTCGCCCCGGCGGAGGTGAAGACCACACAGATCTACAAGGGCGTCGCCCCCTTCATCCTCATTCAGCTCATCGCCCTCGGCGCGCTGTCGCTGTGGCCGGAACTGGCCACCTGGCTACCGGGTGTGGTGTACGGGGAGTAATCACAAAGCCCGTCATTCCGGCGAACGCCTACAGGGAGGTAGGCGGTAGAACGACGCCTGGAGCCAAAGCCGAAGCCGGAATCCATATCAGTCAACATATACCGTGTTAATCCAGCGGACTGCGCACGGCATTGCCTCCACGGTTAAGTACATGCGTATAGATCTGCGTTGTGCGAATATCCTTATGCCCCATCAACTCCTGAACCGTCCGAATGTCATAACCCTTTTCAATCAGGTGCGTAGCAAACGAATGGCGCATTGTGTGGCTGGTGGCAGGCTTATTAATCCCTGCACGACGTACGGCCTGCTTGATTGCACGCTGCACCGCCTTCTCACCCAAATGATGCCTTCGTGTGATTCCGGTGCGCGGGTCCTCTGCAGGGGAAGTAGCAGGAAAGAAATATTGCCAGCCGAGTTCCTTGCCCGCGTTGGGATACTTGCGCTCTAACGCATAGGGTAGATAGACTGGGGCAACGTTATTCTGGATATCCTGCTCATGGAAGATGCACACCCGCTCAAGCTGACTCCTCAATGGCTCCACAAGGGAACGGGGCAGCATCGTGCGCCGGTCTTTCCCGCCCTTGCCGTCACGCACCGTTACCTCAAGCCGCTCAAAATCCACATCCTTGACGCGCAAACGCATCGCCTCCATCAATCGCAAACCGGAACCGTAGAGCAAAGAAGCGATCAGGTGATGGACACCATCAAGTTGCGCAAGCAAGGTGCGCACTTCCGTTTCAGTCAGAACAACAGGCAGACGCGGAGGCTTTTTCGCTCGAGTAATACCATCGAGCCATGGCAACTCAATCTCAAGGACCTCCTTATAAAGGAAGAGTATCGCTGCAAGCGCCTGGTTCTGGGTCGACGCCGCAACATTGCCTTTGACAGCGAGATGCGAAAGGAACGCCTCCATCTCCCTGGCGCCCATCTCGGAAGGATGACGTTTACCGTGGACAAGAATAAAGCGCCGAATCCAGTCAGTATACCGTTGCTCGGTACGGATACTGTAATGCTTGACCCGGCAGCGGTGGCGCACCCGGTCAAGAAGCCGGGGTTTGCTGGACTGCTCCATAGTCCTGTTTCCTCCCTGATTTATCGACCCGTTACAGCAGGTCACTTCCAAGTAATTCAATTACTTAAACATCAACACGAATTTTATCGGACACTATTGTCCTGTTGCAACAGGACAAATCCGACGTGGAATTATAGTTAGGGCGACTGGA
>JBEPXU010000175.1:0-4739 GCA_041641735.1 Ectothiorhodospiraceae bacterium | reverse complement strand
CTTTTTGGCCAGCAGTCCAAGTACCTCGCCCTTGCGAATGCGATGGCGTTTCCAGGCAATGCGTTCGTTTTTCGGGTATTGCTCGAGGTTGTGCTTGAAGGTATCGGCATTCTCAACCGGGACCAGCAGTCGATGGGGTCCCTTGGGAGCGGTGGCCCAGCGGTTGAAGCCCGGGTTGTAGAGGTAGATCTCCTCGAGCGAGATCCCGGCAAGTTCGGCGGCCAGGTCCAGGTCAATCTGGCTGCCGACGTCCACGCTTTTCAGAAAAGGTCTGTCGGGAATTGAACCGAGTACGACATTGTGTGCCGGCGGATTGGCCACCAGGGTGCTGATGGCGAGCAGCTTGGGGACGTAGCCTTCTGTTTCCCGCGGGAGGTCGAGCGACCAGTAGTCGGTCGGCTTGCCCTTGCGCTTGTTGCGCCGTATTGCGCGTCCGACAGTGCCCTCACCGGAATTATAGGCTGCCAGGGCATGGAGCCAGTTTCCGTCGAAGTGGCGATGGAGGTATTGCAGGTAATCCAGTGCCGCACGTGTGGATTCAGCGACGTCACGACGACCGTCATACCACCATGTCTGGCGCAGACCGAAGCGCCGACCGGTTCCGGGAACAAACTGCCAGAGTCCGGCGGCACGCCCGTGGGAGTAGGCGAAGGGCTGGAAGGCGCTCTCGACTACCGGAAGCAGGGCGATCTCCATGGGCATGTCCCGGCGTTTGAGTTCTTCCACAATGAGATACATGTAGGGACTGGCACGTTCAACGACCCGATCGAGGTAGGCCTGATGACGCTCGTACCAGGCGATATCCTGTTGCACGCGTTCATGCCGATAGCCCTTGAGCGCAAAACCGTGACGGACACGCTGCCACAGGTCTTCGGGCTCCTTGCAGATCTCGGATATCTTCGCCAGTTCGTCACGTGCGTCCTGACGGGCGATCGCCATCAGGGAGGAAGGTACCGCTTCTGCTTCTGGCTCCTGCTTTACGATGGCAGGCTGGCAGCCAGTAAGAATAAAAAGGCAGCTAAGCTGAATAATCAGTAACTTAGCTGGAAATGTCGTTGAGGTTTTGAGCATGGAGTTATTATCCCGAAGCGCTCAAATGGCTTCAAGCACTCATTTCACAAATTCAGTCGAGGGTGTCTTTCCAGTGACGGACGGTAGCAAAGACTTCAGCAGGCTGCTCCAGGGCATGTCCGGCGAAAACCTCGGCGGCCTGGACAAGAGATGGAACATGACTGCGGAGGAAGGGATTGGTTTTCTTCTCCTCTGTCATGGAGGAGGGGACCGTGTCCTTGCCATCAGCCCTTAAGGCGCGAACCTTCTCCATCCGCTGTTGGGTGTCCGGGTTATCCGGCTCGGCCACCAGGGCAAAGGTCAGGTTGGCAATCGTGTATTCATGGGCACAGTAGACCACGGTCTCGTCAGGAAGGTCGCGTATTTTCTCCAGCGACTGGTACATCTGCTCGGCGGTGCCCTCGAAGATCCGGCCGCATCCACCGGCGAACAGAGTGTCGCCGCAAAACAGGGCATTTTGTCCTACATAGCAGATGTGCCCACTGGTATGGCCGGGGGTATCCAGAACCTCGAACTGGAGGTTGCAGCCGGGCAGCGTGACCGTATCACCCTCGGACAGGGGATGGGTTATCGCCGGGATGCGCTCGTTGGCCGGGCCGTAGACCGGGATACCGTAGCGCTCGACCAGATCGCGCACCCCTCCGGTATGATCGCCGTGGTGGTGGGTGATCAGGATGGCCTCGGGTTTGAGGCCTTCGCGCTCGATATATTCAATCACCGGTTCCTCGTCGCCCGGATCGACGATGGCGACATGGGGGTTACCCTTGCAGCCGATCAACCAGATATAATTGTCATCGAAGGCGTGAACGGGACGAACTTCCATCATGGGCATAAACCTGTCAGTCTGTGGTGGAGAACCTGTTTGCTCATAGACAACCGGAAGCCCCCCTTTATACACGATGAAGCGACTACTTCAAGCCTATCGTTGCACTGATACGGCTGCTGCCCGCCGCAGGCTGCAGCACTGGTATACCACGCCGCTTGGTCAGCTGGTGGGTGAGGCTGAACGGAACCTGCTGGAGCAGGTACTGCCGAACCTGTTCGGTTATTATCTGGTGCAGTTAGGTGCTCCTCAGGGGGAGGACCTTTTGTCGGCATCGCGTATCGCGCACCGTATCATCCTGGACGATATCCCGCCGCGACCGCACAAGAATGAGAACAGCTATATTATGGGGCAGGGAGAGCAAATGCCCATGGCGAGTGATTCGCTGGATGTGCTGATCTTGCCCCATAGCCTCGAGTATGCGGATCGACCGCACGAGATACTGCGCGAGGCAGAACGCGTGTTGATCCCGGAGGGGCATCTGGTCATTCTGGGGTTTAACCCCTTTAGCCTGTTCGGTGTTAGACGCCTGTTGACCGGGTGGAGGGATGAGGCTCCATGGGGTGGCCATTTCTACAGCGCACTACGCATCCGCGACTGGCTCGCGCTACTGGGCTTTGATACCGTTTCTCTCCGCAACTATTTTTACCGCCCCCCGTTTCAGAATCAGCGGCTACTGCGTCCTTTGGCGCGCATGGAGCGGTTTGCCGAACGCCTTTGGTCGCCGCTCGGGGGCGGTTATATCCTGGTGGCGAAAAAACGTGTCGCCACCCTGACACCGATTAAGCCGCGCTGGCGCTCAAGCCGCCGCCTCTTGCCGGTGGGAGCGGCTGAACCGACAGCACGACGTAACAGAACATGAAGGATAAGGATAATAACGTGGTTGAGATTTTTACCGACGGGGCCTGTCGAGGTAACCCCGGACCCGGTGGCTGGGGTGCAGTACTTCGCTTCAAGGGGCATGAAAAGGAGTTATACGGCGGCGAGGCCGAGACCACCAATAACCGGATGGAGTTGATGGCTGCCATCCGGGCGCTGGAGAGCCTCACACGTCCCTGTAAGGTCCAGTTAACCACCGACTCACAATATGTAATGAAGGGCATCACCGAGTGGATGACCAACTGGAAAAAGCGCGGCTGGAAGACCGCCAGCAAGCAACCGGTGAAGAACGTGGACCTGTGGCAGCGGCTGGATACGGCACTGGCGCCCCATCAGGTCGAGTGGGAGTGGGTGCGCGGTCATACCGGACACCCTGAAAACGAACGTGCCGATGACCTGGCCAATAAAGGGATCGATGAGCTCTAAGAGGGGCGGGGAAGCAGAACCATGCGTCAGATTGTACTGGATACCGAGACCACCGGCCTTGAAGCCAGTGAGCACTATATTATCGAAATCGGTTGCGTCGAACTGGTTAACCGCCGCCTGACCGGTAATAACTACCACCAGTATATTCGTCCGGAACGGGAGGTGGATGCCGGTGCTATTGAGGTACACGGTATCACCAACGAATACCTCGCCGATAAACCCGGTTTTGCCGAGGTCATGGGGGACTTCCTCGCCTACCTGGAAGGGGCCGATGAGCTGGTGATCCACAACGCCCCCTTTGATGTCGGCTTCATCAACAGAGAACTGGGGCGCAACAGCGGGCCGTTTCCCGATGTGAGGGAGGTCTATGGCGTGCTGGATACCCTGGTCATGGCGCGCCGGATGCACCCGGGGCAGAAGAACAGTCTGGATGCCCTGTGCAAACGTTACGACATCAATAATGAGCATCGGGAGCTGCATGGCGCGCTGCTCGATGCGGAGATCCTGGCGGACGTCTACCTGGCCATGACCGGTGGGCAGACCAAGCTCTCACTGGGCGGTGCCGGTGCGGATGGTCAGCAGAGCGAAGGGATACGTCGCCTCTCAGCCGACAGGCGTCCACTGAAGGTGATCGCGGCCAGTGAAAGTGAGTTGGCAGAGCACAGCGCACAACTGGATGAAATCGATAAGAAAAGCGGTGGTAACTGCCTGTGGCAGGCAATGGAGAGTGAGTAGGGCGGGTATCTGGTGCAAAGTAGGGCATGGCCACATAAGTGCTATGGTCATTTCCGTGCAGCGCCGATGATAATGGCTGCTATGACGCACCAAAAACTGCAATGCCTGCTTTATTAGCACCATATTGGTGCGTGATAGTTGCGAGACCCTGCCTCAGGGGTGCTGATAGCGTGAAATAAATGTGGCACGGTTAGTGCAACATAGAAGACGTGGCACTCCTAGCCACGTCTCCTTTTGGTTTACACAGTTGAACGGCGTTCCCTTGGGAACGCCTTTTTTTTATCAGCCTGCAGCGACAGCGGGGGCGTTGAGCAGCAGGTGCACCCAGATGCTGGCGGCATAACCAAGTGCTATGGCCCAGCTCCACTTAAGGTGGACAAAGAAGGTGTAGATGCCGCGGGCCTGCCCCATCAGCGCCACACCGGCAGCCGAACCGATAGAGAGCAACGAACCGCCGACACCCGCTGTCAGGGTCACCAGCAACCACTGCTCCAGGCCCATTTCCGGCTGCATCGTGAGCACGGCGAACATGACCGGAATGTTGTCAACGATGGCCGAGAGAATACCTACCAGGATATTTGCCCAGGTGGCTCCCAGTCCGACATACATGGTCTCGGAGACCAATGCCAGATAACCCAGGGTACCCAGACCGCCAACGCAAAGTACTACACCGTAGAAGAACATCAGCGTATCCCACTCGGCGCGCTTCATGCTGATAAAGATATCGAAGGGCTTATGCTTCGGTTTGACGACATGGGCGATCTCTTCCATGTCGAGACCTTCAGGGCCGGTGATGTTGTCGTCG
>JBEPXU010000174.1:0-4744 GCA_041641735.1 Ectothiorhodospiraceae bacterium | reverse complement strand
TGATTGGAGACCTTCAGCGCCTCGTCCACGGTCATTCCCTTGACCATCTCGGTCAGGGCTGATGAGGAGGCGATGGCCGAACCGCAGCCGAAGGTCTGGAAGCCGGCTTCCTGAATGATGTCAGTCTCCGGGTCGACCTTGAGGGTTAGACGCAGCGCATCGCCGCAGGAGATGGAGCCCACCTCGCCGATGGCGTTGGGGTCTTCGACCGCACCGGCGTTCTTGGGATTGAAAAAGTGCTCTTTAACCGTTTCCGAATAGTCCCACATAAGTCACCTCCGACCGTTATGCTGAGAAGGATTTACCGCAGCCGCAGGAGGCCGAGGCGTTGGGATTGATAAAGGTAAAGCCAGAACCCTCGAGGCTCTCGGCAAAATCGATAGTGGTACCGTCCAGCAGTGGCGCGCTGGCCGGGTCGAGAAAGACCTTGATCTTGCCGTGCTCGACCACCGTGTCCTCGGGTGTCGGCTCGGTCTCAATGGAGAGGTTGTAGGTGTAGCCGGAGCAGCCGCCGCCGGTGATGGCGATCCGCAAACCACCGTTCGGGGTATCGGAGCCCATGATAAAGAGTTTTGCCGCCTTGGCTGCCTTGTCCGTGATATTGATCATCTGCTTTGCTCCACTGTTTGCGTTGCCTCTTTGAGAGTAAGTAGAGCAAGCGCTGTGCCAGCGGCACATAGATAATCAAAATAATGTTATTTCAATGAGTTACAAAGGGAAGATAAGACGAAGGTAAGGCGGATTGGAAACGTGGACTAACAAAATGTCGTAAAGGCGACAGCTAAAACGCACGATATTGGGGCGGTTTGTCGCTGGCACGACGATACCCTGGTTACTATAGGGAAATATGCCTCATAAGAGGGATAGGATGTTGCGACAATAATGAAAAAGCTTAATAAGAATAGGCTGTATGTTTATGTATTTATGGACTTTTTAAGTGCTATAAGGTTGGTGCCCGACCAACCATTCCGGCGATAAAAGTCAAGCGCAGGATGATTGTCATGATCGGCCAATAACTTCATGGATGTTGCACCCTGCTGCCGGCACCACTGTTCAAGTTCTGTCAGCAGTGCATTGCCAATTCCCTGCCCACGCCAGTGACTATCGACCACGACATCCTCAATCCATGCAGAATCGGCACCCAGAGCGGTTGAGATAACGAGTTGAGCGCTGCACATCCCGACAACCTCTCCATCGACCCGCGCGACCAGGAGGCAAATACGCTCTCTGTCACCAACCATGCGTTCCAGGGCACATCTTGCTTTGTCCGGCTCGAAATCGAAATCCTCCTCCAGCGCGAAAAGCGCTTTCAGAAGCGGCAGGATCTGTTCAATATCGGCGCGCCCTGCCCTGTCTATTTGCAGGCTATTCACTTAAGAGGGGCGCTGATGACAATGTGTTCCGGGGTGTCACTCTCGAAATGCACACGTTTTTGCATCGCGGGATTCATATAAACTACGCCGGCATCGTCGACGAGCATGACATAGTGAATCCCCATCTGCTGGGCGATCCGGTGCCACGCCTTCGGCCCGGCCACAATCAGGGCAGTAGCAGCCGCATCGGCGACTGCGCCTTTGTCGTGAATGACGGTTACAGAGGTCACACCATCGACAGGCATGCCGGTTCGCGGGTCAAGGATATGGGTGTAGTGGACACCTTCATATTCGCGATACCGCTCGTAATTGCCTGAGGTGAAGACACTCTCATCCCCCTTCACCTCCAGGGAGGCCAGCACGCCCTTCCCCTGGGGATGACGGATACCCACGCGCCATGGTTTGCCATTTTTGCTGCCGATAGCGCGCAGGTCTCCGCCGGCATTAATAATGGCATTATTAATGCCGAACTCGCGCAGCCGTTTGATGGCAAGGTCGACGGCATAGCCCTTGGCAAAGGCACCGAAGTCGAGCTGCACCGCCGGATTTTTACAGTAGAGGATATTGTCCTCAAGGGTGATGTCGTCCATGCGTGGTGAGGCATCGACCCAATTGGCGATAGCCTCCTTCGATGGCGGTGGCCCGTTTGGACGTCCGTCACTCTGGAAACCCCACAGATTCAGTAAGCCGCCAATCGCCGGGTCGAACAGGCCTTCGCTTTGATCGGACAGCACAGTGGATTGTTTGATGATGGGAATCAGCGATGGGATGACCTTGGTCGGCTTGCCCGCGGCAATGGCCTTGTTGATGTCGACGAGCGGCCCAGGTTTCCAGGCATGCCAGTCATGATGCATGCGCTGGAAGTCCTGGGTTATAGCCGCCACCGCTTTTTCTTGCTGCTTTGGGGGTGTCCCCCATATGGTGATATCTACCAGCGTACCAAAGACATAAACCTGATAATTACTTGCCGTCTGTTGTGACTCACTGCAGCCGACGCTAAGGAATAAAGTAGCGAAAACGAAAAAGAAGTATTTCATTAACAGGAATCCTGGGTGCGTTAGGCGAATAACTAGCCGCCTAATAATACCTCATAGGCCTTACGCAGCAACAAAAGTTCCGTCTCGGGTAAATTGCGTGCCTCGATAAGATCAATGAAATTGCCGCCAATGGCCTCTGCTGCAGCGAAAGGTGGATCAATCGCCGAGAAACTGACTAAGTGAATGCGGATCGCCCCACCCGGTGTATCAACCCACATATTATATTGGGGCACCAATTCAACGGCATTTTCTGGAAGTGCTAGCTGCTGTGTTGCGCAGCGTTTGATAACGGCAGGATGCATCGCCACTGTAGGCTTCCTGTCATCCTCTTCATACGCCAGCATCTGTGAGAGTTTGGGTAAGGGTGAAAAGCCACAGACTGTCCTGTCCTTAAATTGCAAAAAACGCGTTCGAGCACTGGTAGGGTGCTTGTGAATAAAGATCACGCGCTCGAATTCTATGTCAAATTCATCATTCATTGCATTCTCCTTTGTCCCTCGAAGAATGCAACACACATGCCATACCCTTTCCTGTGATGCGGGAATGCGTTTTATGAACCGGGTGATAATAGCGTGTGTCTATTTTCCGACATCAGCATGCTGGATGTTATGTTTGGCACAGCCCCGTTTTCTCCGCCATCAAGCGTGAAAACTCATCGGCGGAAATGGCCTGGCTATAGTAATACCCCTGGCCAATGTCACAGCCCTCTCGGATGAGAAACTGTTCCTGCTCATCGTTTTCCACGCCTTCTGCAATGATAGTTAGATGAAGGCTTTTGGCCATGGCAATGACTGCGCGTGTTATTTCTGTGTCATTGGCATCACTCGGGATACCCATAATAAAGGAACGATCGATTTTGAGTATTTGCAGAGGAAAACGCTTAAGGTAACTAAGTGACGAATACCCGGTCCCAAAATCATCGATGGCCAGTTCTATCCCGAGTTCACGCAGACCTCCGAGTGTCTCGGTGGCCACCTCGGGATACTGCATCAACACGCTTTCTGTTATTTCGAGCTCGAGCATCTCTGCAGGCAGGCCAGTTTGCTTCAGGATCTCGCCGATCGTGTCCACCACATCCCCGCGTTGTACCTGTACCCCGGAAAGATTGACGGCAAGTCGCTTAAAGCAGCTGAATTGCTGTGACCATACGAAAGCTTGTTGACAGGCATTGCGTAACACCCATTCACCAATATCGGTAATGATGCCGCTCTCTTCCGCCAGGGGAATAAATTTATCGGGAGGAACCAGGCCATGTTCGGGGTGGTGCCAGCGAAGAAGAGCCTCGGCCCCGATAAACCTACCGCTGGCAAAGTCCAGTTGAGGCTGGTAGTAAACCTCCATTTCATCCCTTTCAATTGCACGGCGTAGTGCGGACTCAAGCTCCAGCCGTTCCAGGGCGCTCTTTGTCAGCTCCTGGGTGTAGAACTCGTACGTGTTTCTTCCATGCTCCTTGGCGCGATACATCGCCGCATCGGCATATTTGATGAGGGTCTCGGCATCAGTTCCGTCGTCAGGGAATATGCTGATGCCGACACTGGCGCCGATATATAGCTCATGCCCCTGTATGCTAAAGGGCCGCGCGATGGTTTTTAGCATCTTCGCGGCCACGGCCTCTGCCATCTCTGGTTTGGTCAACTCTTCGACAAGCACTATAAACTCATCACCGCCAAGCCTTGCCAGGGTATCCTCCTCCCGCAGAACAGATTGCAGACGTTTAGCAACATCCTGAAGTAACAGGTCTCCCGTTGGGTGTCCGAGGCTGTCATTCACGTTTTTGAAGCGATCCAAATCGATAAACAGAATGGCAACACCGGTGCGATGACGTCGTGCACGGCTGATGGCCTGTTCGAGTCGATCATCGAGTAGTGTTCGGTTGGGTAGATCGGTCAATGGATCGTGATGAGCCATATGATCAAGCTGCATCTGGGTGCGTTTGACATTCGTGATATCGGAGAATACCGACACATAGTTGGTAACCCTCCCTTCAGTATCTTTTACCGTACTGATCGTCATCCATTCAGGGTACACTTCACCACTTTTGCGCCGATTCCATATCTCCCCTTTCCATCGCCCTTCACTTTTGATTTCGTCCCACATGTTTCGATAAAACTCTTCGTTCTGGCGTTCTGAACGACGAAAGGATGGTTTTTTCCCGAGCGCCTCACCTTCACTGTATCCGGTGATCTCAGTAAAAGTTCGGTTTACAGCGATAATCTTGATATCGGCATCGGTAATGATGACGCCATCAGCCGTACTCTCGAAAACAGCGGCGGATTGCCTCAGACGAGTCTCCGCTTCTTTTTTGTCAGTAATATCCCAGAAAATACCGAGAAT
>JBEPXU010000173.1:0-4772 GCA_041641735.1 Ectothiorhodospiraceae bacterium | reverse complement strand
TGTGCCCGGGAGGGGCCACAGAAAGAATTTGCTAAAGCCGAAGCTCAATTACACCGGTGTCGCCTGTGGGGAACATAAGCGTTATCGACAGATGTGCGTGGCAATTTACGCCTATCGCAGTGAGTGACCTCCTCGACCACACAGTGTATCTGCTGCTCTGGTACCTCACCTCCCCCTGCAGGTTTGTGAAATCTGTTGGCACCCCATCGCCGGGCATTACTGCATCACTTCACGCTTATTCTGCTTTTAGAGCTACGATGAGGGCGTATCCGGTGATGAATTCCGGGATTGTTGTGAGCGATCCTTTGCTCGTGCCTCGTTTTTCTGTTCGACCTCATCGGAAGGTAACAGGCTCGCGATTTTCCAACCGGGCTTGAGCTGCAGCTTTTCATCGGTGGTAATGAAGTAGAGCCTCTCCTGCGGGTCGATAGCAAACAGGGGTGTGGCCCGGTGCTGGTACTTTTCCCAGTAACGGGTGTAGTCGAAGTCTTCGCTCAGGGTGGTGGTGTGTATCTCGGCACCCTGACTGATGAGTGAAAGGAGTGTCGCGAGGGTGACCTCTTCACCGAAAAGCCTTCTCCCGGTAAAGGAGGGGTGCTCGGCCTTTTTCTCCTCCTCCTGTTCGTCCTGGGAGGTTTGCAGGCGAAAGATATTGCCGCTGCCGAATTCAGGTTTGAAGCGAATGCAGGCCAGGGCGTTAAGGGTGCTGTGCGGGCTCAGTGCCAACAGTTTACCGATACCGGCCATATCCATATGTCGGTCCGCATGCTCCGAGACGACCCGTCCGAAATAGGTATTGAACCCCTCCATCCGTGCGGCCCGCACGTTCTCCCAACCGGTATCGGCCAGCATCACGGGGATATCCAGTTGGTTCAGTGCTTTTGCCAGATGGCGCGCCACGGGGTTGGCACCAACGATAAGTACACCGCGGGGTTCCGGTTCAGCCACTTTTAGCAGGTGGGCCAGTGGGCGTGCGGTGATGCCCTGGATGAATACGGTGCCGATAATGATAAGAAAGGTTAGCGGCACCAGCACGCTGGCCCCTTCATAGCCGAATTCCCCCAGGCGCAGGGCAAACAGTGCCGAGACAGCGGCGGCGACGATACCGCGCGGCGCGACCCAGCACAGCAGTGTGCGAGCGCGCCAGTCCAGCTGGCTACCCACCGTTGAGCTGAGTACCGAGACCGGGCGGGCGATAAACATAATCACCGCCAGCATACCTGCCGCGGCCCAGCCGATCTCCATGAGCGGAGCGAATTCCAGCCGTGCAGCCAACACAATAAACAGCATCGAAATCAGAAGGACGCTCAGGCTCTCCTTGAAAAAGAGGATGTCTTCGATATCCACGTTTTTCATGTTGGCCAGCATCATGCCCATCAGGGTTACGGCGAGCAGTCCCGACTCGCTGTGGAGGGTGTTGGAAAGGGCAAAGACCATTAGTACCAGGACCAGGGAAAAGACGTTACGCAGGTAGTGGGGGATGAGGTGGTGACGCAATAGCAGTGCCAGGAGGTAGGCTCCCGCGACACCGCTCAGAATACCGGTGATAAGCGTGGCGAAAAAGGTGAGCGAGACCTCATGCCCCGGTTGTGACGAGACAATGAATTGATAGACCAACACCGTCAGCAGGGCGCCGACAGGGTCGAGAATGATACTCTCCCAGTGCAGGACCTTGGCGATCTCCGATTTGGGGCGCATCGTTCTCAGTAGCGGTTTAATTACCGTCGGGCCGGTGACGGTCATCAGGGCACCGAACAGTAGTGCCAGTTCCCAGGAGAAGTCGAGCAACAGCCGGGCTGCCACCGCCGCGATGCCCCAGGTCAGCAGCACCCCCAGGGTAAGCAGGTTGAGTACGGCCTTGCGCAGCCCCCTGATATCGTGGAGTTTTAGGGTGAGCCCCCCCTCGAACAGAATGACGGCGACACCTAGCGAGACGAAGGGAAAGAGCAGTTCACCGAAGAGGGCATCGGGCTGAACCAGTCCCGTGACCGGGCCGGCGATAATGCCGGCAAGGAGCAGAAAGATAATCGCGGGCAGCTTGACCTGCCAGGCAAGCCAGTGGCACCCGATCCCAATGAATACGATAGCGGCTAGCAGTAGCTCGGTATGTTGGTGCAATGGCTATCTCCCTGTTCGGTCACTGGCAATGGCAGGGGCAGTGTCTACATTTGATTATTGGGTGCCCCTACCCTGACTTCACATCTCAACACAAGTGTACGATAAAAGGATCGATAGCAGTATTGTTGTTGTCTGATAAAACGGATGGGCAGCAGACTGCGGTTGAAAGGCAATGGGAGAGCGGTTTAACAGTATCAGTCACCTGTTCGGCGCGATTCTGGCTCTAATCGGAGCGGTGGTGCTGGTGGTGCATGCGGCGAATGATGGTGAGGTACGCAAGATAATCAGCTTCAGCGTATATGGTACGACGCTGTTTGCACTTTACCTGACCTCCACGCTTTATCACGGCCTGCGAGGGAGGTCGAAATCGCTATTTCGCATGCTGGACCACCAGGCGATCTACCTGCTCATCGCCGGTACCTATACACCCTTTACCCTTTTGGTACTCGATGAAAGCCCCGGCTGGTGGCTTTTCGGGGCCATTTGGGGAATGGCTGTAGCAGGGATCCTTCTCGATACGTTCTACCAAAGCAAACAGCGCATTTTCCAGGTGGTGATCTATCTGGCAATGGGATGGCTGATTGTGTTTGCCCTGGAGCCACTGCTGGCATCCTACCCGCCGGAAGGTTTTCGCTGGTTACTGGCCGGTGGAT
Source organism: Ectothiorhodospiraceae bacterium (assembly GCA_041641735.1). Classification (GTDB taxonomy): domain Bacteria; phylum Pseudomonadota; class Gammaproteobacteria; order Thiohalomonadales; family Thiohalomonadaceae; genus JAPHTQ01. The sequence continues at coordinate 2,001 of JBEPXU010000173.1, read as the reverse complement.
TATTTTATACCCTGGGGATTATCTTCTTTATCCTGGATCACTGGTGTCCCTGGGCGCATGGGGTCTGGCATCTGTTCGTGCTCGCAGGGAGTGTCAGTCACTACTTTTCCATCCTGCTCTATGTCTGAAACACAGCAAAATTCTCGCCATTATTGTTTCACTTCTCACGAAGCCAGCCGCCGACCGCCTGCAGCGGCGTCAGAGAATCGCGACGTTGGACCCAGATCGCAATAGCCAGACGTCCCCCTTGCGGTTTTTTGAGTGCTGGCAGCGCTGTGTGCCAGCGAGCCTCTTCGGGTGAGAGTGTCAGGTATTGCAGGACGACGAAATCCTGAGGCAGTTTTCTGCCGGCATTCTCCCCACGTGTGACCTCGGCTGTGAGGCCAACACCCAGCAGTGCGATATTGAGAGCAAAGGGGCCCTGTTCGTCCTTGGGCGGAAGGTAGGTTACCCGGAGTTGTTGTCCGTGGATGTTGGCGGAGAGGATACCGCCGCGTCCGCTCTCTTCCGGCAGTGAATGGAGGCCAAACCAGCGACGCCACTCCTTGCCGTTAACGACAAAACCGGGAGTATAGACCGTGGAGATCGCCTGTTCCCGGTGGTAGCGGCGCTGTCGGGCGGAATAGGCCGGATCGGCCAGGTGGTCCTTCCAGCCGATGTAGTCCCAGTAGTCGACATGAAAGGCGACCGGGATAATGCTTTTCCACAGTCTGGGATCATCCTGCAGGGCACCCAGCCAGCGCTCAGCCGGTGGACAACTGCTGCATCCCTGGGAGGTGTAGAGTTCGATCAGGATATTCTGGCGGCTGCCACTGCTGAGCTGAAGATCTGCGGAGCGTGCGGGTGCACTCAGCAGGCACAGGATTCCACTTAGCAGGAGTATCAAAAAGGTGGACGGGAAGCGAGGTGTCGGCATACGGTTATCACCTTCTACTGGTCAGCGTTTCTTTAACTTTAACTGCCGAGAGCGGTTTTCACATCACGAAACGGTAACGATTTATTCACATCTTCGTCTCTGTCTGGGTATTGGCGCGGGTTCTGGAACATGCCCGTTGCCGCGCTTTTCCCACTGCGGCTTATCGTATAGCCTTGTTCGCTAAGAATTAGCCGGTGAGAGCAGGGATTGGAAATGGATGAACTGTGGGGAAGCGAGTGGCTGGTGTGGCTGGGCATTGCCTTTTGTATCAGCCAGTCGGCAATGTTCTCCGGGCTCAATCTGGCATTAATCGGTATCAGTCGTCTGCGTCTGGAGGTGGAGGCGACCTCCGGCAGTAAGGCGGCGCGGCGTATTCTCAATCTCCGTCAGGATGCCAATTTTCTGTTAACCACCATTCTCTGGGGTAATGTCAGCGTCAACGTCCTGCTTACCCTTCTGTCCGACTCGGTACTCAGTGGGGTGGCGGCGTTTCTCTTTTCCACCGTGTTTATTACCTTCTTTGGTGAAATTACCCCGCAGGCCTATTTCTCGCGTAATGCACTGAAGGTCGGCTCGCTGCTGGCGCCGCTGCTGCAGGTCTATCAATGGCTGTTTTACCCGGTGGCCAAGCCCTCCGCGATAATCCTCGACTGGCTGCTCGGCAAGGAAGGCATCAGCTATTTTCGCGAGCGCGATATACGTACCCTGTTGCAGAAACATATCGATGCCGACGAGAGCGATATCGACCGACTCGAGGGGGTTGGGGCGATGAACTTCCTGGCACTGGATGACCTGATGGTGACCCAGGAGGGGGAACCGGTCGACCCGCTCAGCGTGATTGTGTTGCCACATTATGATCATTACCCGGTCTTCCCCGGTTTTTCTGTGCACACCGACGATCCCTTTATTAAAGCCGTGAACGCCTCGGGAAAGAAGTGGGTGATTATTACCGATGAGGGCGGGGAGCCCTCACTGGTCCTGAATGCCAACGAGTTCCTGCGTGCGGTTTTTTTCGAGGAAGAACCGGTAAACCCGCGTCATTATTGCCACCATCCGGTCATTGTACGCGATACCCACCTGTTGCT
>JBEPXU010000172.1:4189-4793 GCA_041641735.1 Ectothiorhodospiraceae bacterium | reverse complement strand
ATGCGCTTGCCGGTACGAATATAGAACGGCACATTACGCCAGCGCCAGTTGTCGATATAGAGCTTGAGCGCGGCATAGGTTTCGGTGGTGCTGTTGGGGGCCACCCCCTCCTCTTCCAGATAACCGTCCACCGGCTGCCCACCGACGACACCGTTTTTGTACTGGGCGCGAAAGGCCTGGGCATGGACCGCATTGGGCGGAATGGGACGTATCGACTTGAGCACCTTGACCTTCTCGTCGCGCAGCGATTCAGCATCCAGCCTTGCCGGCGGTTCCATCGCGACCAGGGTTAACATCTGCAGCAGATGGCTCTGCAACATGTCACGCAGGGCGCCGGCACCATCGTAGTACTCTGCCCGTTTCTCGATCCCCTGGGATTCGGCGTGGGTGATCTGAACGTGATCAATGAAGTTGCGGTTCCATAGCGGCTCCAGCATCAAATTGGCAAAGCGGAACACCAGTACGTTCTGGACCGTTCCCTTGCCAAGATAATGATCGATACGGAATAGCTGCTCCTCACGGAAATTGCGGTGCAGGTGCTGCTCAAGGATGTGGGCGCTCTCCAGGTCGTAACCGAAGGGTTTTTCGATCACCACCCGGCTCC
>JBEPXU010000172.1:0-4179 GCA_041641735.1 Ectothiorhodospiraceae bacterium | reverse complement strand
TAAACCCCACCTCGGCCAGATGCGAGGAGACCTCACCGAATTCGGAAGGACGGATTGCCAGGTAGAAGACGCGGTTCCTGGGAAAATCCCTGTTCTCGACACAACGTGATAACTCCCGGTAGGAGTTTCTGTCATGCAGATCGCCCTGGAAGTAGCACAGGCGCTGGGAGAAACGGGCAAACACCCCGGTATCGAGGCCATCTCGGGCGTGGGGAGCAAGATAGTCAGCCACCGCCTGGCGATACTCTTCATCATTCCACCCCCGCCGGCCAAAGCCGAGAATTGTCATCTTGTCGGGCAGACGACCTGCCTGCTCCAGATGGTAAAGGGCGGGCAGAAGCTTGTTACGAGCCAGGTTCCCGGTAGCGCCGAAAATCACGAAGGTACACGGTTCAATCATGCGATACGTCCTGTATTATTTTTTCACCATCTCGTGCCCGCCAAAGGCGTTTCGCATTACAGACAGTAACCGTGCCTGGTACCCTTCTGTATCCTGGCTGGCAAAACGCGCCTGCAGCGCAAGGGTAATCACCGGCAGGGGAACCCCCTGCTCTACCGATTCCAGCACGGTCCAGCGACCTTCTCCGGAATCCGGAACCACCGGGGCAATAGCTGTCATATCCGGCTCCATCGCCAGCGCATCGGCAATCAGGTCCAGCAGCCAGCTCCTCACCACGGAACTGTGACGCCAGGTCTCGGAGACCGTGGCCAGATCCAGATCAAACTCCTTTTTGCTCTGCAACAGGTCAAAACCCTCGGCAAATGCCTGCATCATGCCGTACTCGATACCGTTATGGACCATTTTGGTGTAGTGACCGGCGCCTACCGGTCCCATTCGTGCCCAACCTCTGTCCTCAGCCGGTGCCAGCGCCTTGAGTACCGGTTCAAGATGCGTCACAGCCTGTTCACTGCCACCGACCATCATGCAATAACCGTTATCGAGCCCCCACACCCCGCCGGAAGTACCGGCATCGATAAACCCGATACCATGCGCCTCCAGCTCGCCAGCGCGTCGCTGGCTGTCGTGATAGTTGGCATTCCCCCCGTCGACGATGATGTCTCCCTCGGAGAGCATCGGAATCAGCTCATGCAGGGTCTTCTCCGTCGCATTGCCCGCCGGCAGCATGAGCCAGACAATGCGCGGTGCGCTCAGTTGCTCCACCGCCTCGTGCAATGATGCGGCCGGCAACAGGCCCTCCTCTTCCTTCAGCGTGGTAACGATCTCCGGTGAGCGGTTATACCCCACCACCTCGATACCTTTACGCAAGAGACGGCGAGCCATATTGCCGCCCATCCGTCCCAAACCAATGATGGCGATACGCATAATCCACTCCTTAGTTATCGCGATACATAAATGTGCCCTCTCGGACATAACATGCCGTTGTCCCGGGTAACCCTGCAAGGCCCGGGCCATTCTTCAATCAGTCACAACCGGGATTCTCAGCATTAATTGACAGGCCTTTGCACCAGAAAGGGGAACGCTGCCCTCTCACGTCGCCTGTAGTAAATGTAGCCGTTTGTCACTGACATGCATTTTTGTCACTATCGCCTGATATCCTTAGATCACGATCAACTGCCTCGACGAACCGCCTGATGAGCCGAATCCTTTTTGCCAGCAGTGAAGCAACCCCGCTTATCAAAACGGGAGGGTTGGCCGATATCAGTGGCAGCCTACCTGCCGCACTCAAGGCCATGCGCCAAAGCATCAGGCTTATCTTGCCCGCCTACCCCCAGGCGCTGGAGCGGATAGGCAAAACACGACGCTGTGCCAGCCTGAAGATTCAAGGTCACCAGGTTACGCTGCTTGAAGGCCGGATGCCCGATAGCGGGGTCATCACCTGGCTGGTCGATTCTCCGGCGCACTTCAAACGGGACGGGGGTCCTTATGTGGACAGTGCCGGCGATGACTGGCCCGACAATGCCGAACGTTTCGCCCTCTTTAGCCATGTCATCGTTGAAATCGCCATGGGCAGAGGGGGACTCAAATGGCAACCGGAGGTTCTCCACTGTAATGACTGGCAGACCGGCCTGGTCCCCGCCCTGCTCAGTCAGGTAAAAGGACGACCGGCCACGGTCTTTTCCATCCACAACCTGGCCTATCAGGGGCGATTCCCCTACTCAACCTTTCAGAAACTGGCTCTGCCAAAGAGGCTTTGGCACTACACCGGGCTGGAGTTTTACGGTGACCTCTCCTTCATCAAGGGGGGACTTGCCTATGCCGACAGGCTCACCACTGTCAGCCCCACCTACGCCAGGGAGATCTGCACGCCTGGGCTGGGGCTCGGGCTTGACGGTCTGCTCAGTTACCGCTGTGAAGACCTTACCGGTATCCTCAATGGCGTGGACTACACGGTGTGGGATCCCGCCAGCGACCTGCTCATCAAGGCCAACTACACCGCGGATAACCTCGACAACAAAACCCAAAACAAACGGGCATTACAGAGTCAGGCCGGGCTTTCGGAGAATAAGAAAGCCCCTTTGCTCGGGCTGGTCAGCCGTTTTGTCGAACAAAAGGGGATCGATTTACTACTGGAAGCGGCACCTAACCTTCTGCGTAAGGATGTCCAGCTCATCCTCCTCGGTAGCGGCGACCACGAACTGGAACGCACGGTCAAGGCACTGGCAAAAGCCCATCCCCGGCAGGTAGCGGTCAAGATCGGCTATGACGAGACACTGGCGCACCTTATCGAGGCCGGCGCCGATCTGTTCCTGATGCCGTCACGCTTTGAGCCCTGCGGCCTTAACCAGCTCTATAGCCTGCGCTACGGCACACTCCCTGTCGTACACCGAACTGGCGGACTGGCCGATACCGTCGTGCATACCAACAAACAGAGTCTGGAGTCAGGGACCGCTACCGGCTTTGTCTTTGAACACGCCACAGCAGAAGGGTTGATATGGGCCGTCGAGCAGGCCCTTAAATGCTATCGGCGAGCCTCATGCCACAAAAAAGTGGTCCAAAATGCCATGGCTCAGGATTTCAGCTGGCGAAAAAGCGCACGGGAGTACCTCTCCGTCTACCGCAAAGCCATACAGGACGCGGCCTCCAGCTGAGATTACCATGCCACTGCCTTACAAGGTATAATGGCCGGCTTTGTGTGAACCCGCTCACATATATTCTGCCTTTTCAGGCAAGTGGGCGGCCAGCGAACTGACTTAAGGTGGCAACCTCTTATGGCGGTTATCAGCGACAAGACATTACGTGCTCGAGTAAAGCTTTTCGGCAATCTTCTTGGCGAGGTCCTCCATGACCAGGCCGGAGGCAGCGTCCTCGACGCCGTAGAGACTCTCCGCAAGGGCTACATCAGCCTGCGCAAGAAGGACAGCGCCAGCAAGCGCCGTAAACTCACCCAGTTTATCGAAGGTCTGGATCCAGACACCCTGGTCCATGTGGTGCGCGCCTTCAGCATCTATTTCAGCCTGGTCAACATTGCCGAGGAGGCCTATCAGCATCGCCAGCGCCGACTTCAGGTGCGTAGCGGCGGCCCCCTCTGGACCGGCTCATTCGATTCGGTACTGCGCGAATTCCACAAGGAAGGCATCAGTCTGGAAGAGGTAAAAGATGTGCTGGGGAAGCTGCGCTACTCCCCCGTCTTTACCGCGCACCCGACGGAAGCCAAGCGTCGTACGGTGATGGAGAATCTGCGCCGTATCTTCGTCACCAGCGAGCAACTCAATGATCCGCGACTGGGTAAGGAGGAGCGCGAACTGATTATCGATCAGCTGCGTACCGACATTCAGATCCTGTGGAAAACCGACGAGGTCCGCACCCAGAAGCCGGAAGTGCGCGATGAGATCAAAAACGGGCTGTTCTATTTCCGCGAAAGCCTGTTCAATGCCGTGCCCCAGGTCTATCGCAATGCCGAGAAGGCTGTTCGCCGCATTTACGGGCAGGATGCCGACTTTACCTCCCCCAATTTCATCAAGTTCGGTTCCTGGATCGGAGGCGACCGTGACGGTAACCCCTACGTCACCCCTGAAACCACTGCACTGGCGGTACGGCTGCAGCACCGGGAGATCCTGCGTGAATACCTGCGCCGTATCACCGATCTGAGTCACGTGTTAACCCAGGCCTCCCTGTTGTGCCAGCCGAACGAGGCCTTTACTGCCGGTCTGGAGCGTGATGAAGCGGCCTATCCGGAGGTTTTCACCGATAAGCCAGAGCGTTTCCGAAGCGAGCCT